>CAIRDL010000128.1 GCA_903877345.1 uncultured Oscillochloris sp.
CGCGCCGTGCAGCGTGCCGCCCACGGCGTCGAGGGCTGCTTGCGACCAGATCGCCGTGGATTCAATTAGGAGTTGCGCAGTTGAGATGATTTACCGCATCTGGAAGCCATGTGTGCTCAGCGGACAGAATCGCGATTTAAGGCTTTGCAAAGTGGTTACTGACTTTCAACTGCGTAAGTCCTATCAATGTCAAAGTAGTAGAGCCACGGCCAGAGCAACCAGCACAGGACGAGCAACACGACTGCCATCACGCCCGCCGCGAGGCCACGCAGCGGACGCACGGCGACGAGGCCACGTACGATACGCTGAACCTCCTTCCGGTCTGGAAGCTGACTCGCCCATCCATGAAGCTTGTGCATAGTCAGGTACTCCAGAACATCGGCATACGAGTCGATCTGGCCTTTCAATCCTTCTTTCGTCGGGTGAAGGAGGGTGCCGCTGAGGTCGGGTTTCCGCGCTTCAAAGGCTTCGGCAGGTACGACTCGATCACGTATCCCCAGTATGGAAATGGCGTGCGGCTGGAAGGTGAGCGCCTTATCCTCTCGAAAGTCGGGGCCGTGCATGTCGTCTTGCACCGTCCGGTGGAGGGTACGCCCAAGACGGTGACGCTCACCCGGTCGTGTACCGGCAAGTGGTTCGCCTGCTTCTCGTGCGAGACAGAGGCCGATCCGCTGCCGCCAACCGGCAATGTGGTGGGTGTGGATGTGGGGTTGTCGTCGTTTGCCACCCTCTCGGACGGACGGAAGATTGACAATCCCCGTTTCTATCGGCGCGACGAGGCTGACCTGCCGACCGCCCACGCGCCCCATCCGTTGCGCCCGCCGGAAGATGCACCCCGAACCGAACGCTGTATGGCAGACGACCGCCCAGAGCCTTGCCGACCGCGCGACGGGCTGTTTGTGGGCATTGGCCGGCACACGAGCTATCGCCTATCTGCACACGCGTGGCTTGAGCGATGCGACCATACGCACCGCTGGACTCGGCTACAACCCTGCCGACCGCTGGATACCGAGGGCTGCCTTTGGCCTCGCGGTTGCCCCCGATGGGCCGCGCACCGTCGCCATACCCAGAGGTATCACCATACCCTGGGCTATCGGCGGTTCGCTCTGGAAGCTCTTTGTACGCACGCCAGCGCATCCGCGTGCAGACGGTTCGCCCTGGGCGAAGTATCACCAGCTCCCAGGTTCTGGCAATGCCCCGTGGGGCATAGACGCCGTGCAGCGTGGTACGCCAGTGATGCTTTGCGAGGGCATCTTTGACGCCTTGGCGGTGAACCAGGAAGCGGGCGATCTCATCACGCCCATCGTGACCGGCACCACCGGGGCACGGCGTGTGCGCTGGATCGCTCGGCTTGCCCAGGCATCGCTGGTCTTGCTGAGCTTCGACGCTGATCGTGGGGGTGATCAGCCAACCGACTATTGGCGTGCCGTGTTGCCCCATACGCGAATCTGGCGAGCCTACTACGACGATCCTGCCGCAATGCTTGCCACGCCGGGTATGGTGCGTGGATGGGTAGAAGCTGGCCTAGCTGCATAAAGCATAGGCTAGGCGTGCATACCATCAAAGGCTACCCCCAACCTGTGCGTCACGAGCCACACCAGGGTTGAACATACGTGAACGCCGATTGTGGTCGCCCCGTCACTACGACGCGCCCCTTTGCCTTCAGCCACATGCGGCGAGAAGCTAGGCTGGTGCAGGTTCGAGAGGATGTGATCGCGGCTCAGTGAGCTTTTCCCCGCGCAACGGCAATCGCGCCGATGATCGAGACGATCACCCCGACGGCGATGGACAGCCCGAGGGCGCACACGTAAATGCTGACACCACTCAGGAAACCATAGTAGCCGCTCGATGCCGTCAGGAAGGTACACTGGCCGCCCGAGGCGACGGCGGCGATGGCGTAGCCCACCAGCAGCCCGCTGCCCAAGGCGATCGTTCCCCGACGCATGATCCAGATCGCTGCCCCACCGGTGAGCAGCGCCATTACGAGGGATCAGGGATCAGGGATCAGGTCGAGCGCATCTGAACGCCCTGCGCGAGCTGAACCCTAGCCCCTGAACCCTGTAACCTAGCCCCTGAACCCTGTAACCTAATGCTATACTTCGCGCCAGCATGTCCAACGTTGACGCCGCGCCACGCCTGCCGTCACGCGGCTCCGGCACCGCAGCATGAGGAAGTCTTTGATGACCATGCTTCTCCCTGGGACTGAGGTGCTCGCCCGCGCACTGCGCTGGGAGGTGGTCGCTGCGGAGAGTCTGGGTCTCCAGACGCGCTATCGCGTGCGCTGTCTCCAGGGTGATCTCAGCGGCCAAGAGCTTGATCTGCTCGTACCCTTCGAGGCCATTACGGCCATCCGCCGGGCGTTGCACCCTGAGCGCGCTGCCCCGCTCGCCGCTTGGCGGGCCTACCACCAAGCGTTCTTGCTGGAACAAGCGCTCGGCCCCGAGGCGCTGTTGGTCGCCCAGCCCGGTCGCTTGCGCCTTGAACCCTACCAACTGGTGCCAGTGCTCCGGGCGGTGCGGATGAGTCGCGTGCGTTTGTTGCTCGCCGACGGCGTGGGGCTCGGCAAGACGATTCAGGCGGGGTTGGTGATTACGGAACTGATCGCCCGCCGGGTCGCCCATCGCATTCTGATCGTCTCCCCGGCTGGCCCGCTGTTGGAGCAGTGGCGCGTCGAGTTGGCGGAACGCTTCGGCCTGCGGATGGAGCGGATTGACCGTGCCTTGCTGGAGACGGTGCGGAAGGCGACGGAGCTTGGCGCGAACCCCTTTGATGCGATTCCCCTTGGCCTCGTCTCCATAGACTTTCTCAAACAGGAGGCGGTGCTGACGCAACTGGAGCGGGCCAGTTACGATGTGGTGGTGATTGATGAGGCGCACCACTGCATGGATCTGGGGGTGGCGCAGGAGCGCGCCGACTCGCAACGGCGTACCCTCGCCGACCTGCTTGCTCGCCGCAGTGATGCACTCCTGCTGCTCACCGCGACGCCCCACGATGGGAATGACCGCTCGTTTGCTTCGCTTTGTGAATTGCTTGACCCTTCGCTCGTGGATGGACACGGTCAGTTGCGCGGCGAGCGCTATCGGCCCCATGTCGTCCGGCGGCTGAAGCACCACATTACTGACCCCGCCACGGGCCTGCCGCGCTTTCGCGAGCGTGTGGTGACGCCGTGCCCGGTGCATGCCGATCCGACCCGTCACGCGGCGTTCATTGCGCTTCAGCGTGGCCTAATGGCGCTGATTGCCCCCGAATTGCGCCGAGCCTTCCGCGTCCGTCAGTTTAGCGATGTGTTGGCCTATCTGGCCCTGCTCAAGCGCAGCGTCTCGTCGGTAGCGGCGTGTAAAGAGACGCTTGACGTGGTGGCGAGCCGCTTCCAGCGCATTTTGACCGAGGGTGCGGAAAGTCAGGATAGCCGCCGTCAGCGTTTGCGGACGCTGCGCGAGTATCAGCGCCGCCTTGACCGCTTCGGGACGATCAGTGCGGAGGAGGAGCACGAGCAGCGCATGTTGGAGGCGGAGGATTTGGCGCAGCAACTGGTGACGCTTGACCGTGAGGTGCGCGCCGGTGCGCGTCGTCAGGCGCAGCAGGCCAGTGTGATCGAGCAGCTTGAGGCGCTGATCAATTTGGCGACGGCGGCGCTTGTTGCCGATCCGAAGCTTGACCAACTGGTGACGGAGGTGCAGGCCATTCGCGCCGCTGAGCCAACGGCAAATGTGCTGATCTACACCGAGTACACCGATAGCCAGCAGGCGGTTGCCCGCGCGGTCGTGCAGGCGGGCTGCGGCCCGGTGCTGCTGATGAGCGGCGAGGATGGGCCGACGGCACGCGGCGAAGTGACGGAGCGCTTTCGCAGCGCCGATGGGCTGGTGCTGGTGAGTACCGACGCGGCGGCTGAGGGGCTCAATCTGCACCAGCGCTGTCATCACCTCATCCATCTGGAGTTGCCGTTCAACCCGAACCGGCTGGAGCAACGCAATGGGCGGATTGACCGCTTTGGGCAGCAGTACGATCCGATGGTGCGCTATCTGTACCTGCGGGCGACCTTCGAGGAGCGGATTCTGCTGCGCCTGATTGCCAAGTACGAACGCCAGCGCGCCCGCCTGACCTTTGTTCCCAACACGCTCGGCCTCTCTGCCGCGACGGACGTGGGTGAGGCGCGGTTGCTTGAGGGGCTGATGGATGAGGACGAGCACTTGTTTGATGTGGCGCAGAGCCGCTTCACTTTTGAGCAGGCTGACGAGAATGCGGGCAGCGATACGGCGACCCGCGAGTTGTTGGAGGAGATTGACCGCAGCTTACGTGGCTTTGAGGCGGCAGCCCGCAGTAATCGTTGGCTGGGCGACCTGGGAATGAACGCCGACCCCGAGCAGATGGTCGCGGCCACCGCCGCCCGCTCGCACGGTGCCGCCGTGAGTGCCGTTGATTTGGCTGACTTTGTGCGCGAGGCGGTGCTGCTCGACGGCGGGAACGTGCGCGACCTTGAGCCGACGGTGCGGGTGTTTGATCTGCCGCCAGCGTGGGCTTTCGGTCTCGACGATCTGCCGGGTTATGTGCCGGCCACGCGGCAGGTGCGGGTCACGACGGACCAGGAATTGACCCGTGACCGTCTGGGTCAGCCGGTGGGCTATGTGGGCCGCGCCCATCCCCTGGTGCGGCGAGCGCTCGACCGGGTGCGCCACCATGCGCTTGGTGGGGACGCGCAGTATGGGCAGGATGTGCGGGTGAGCGCGGCGCGTGGCCCGGTGGCAACGCCGACCTTGCTCTTTACCTTCGTCGGGCGGGTGCTGAGCGGGGCCGGACGCGAGTTGGAGCAGGTGCTGGGGGTCAGGTGTCAGGGGATGGGGGATGGAGGGCAGGGGATGGGGGTTGGGGAGCCGCAGATCACCCTGGTCTATCACCCAACGCCGGAGGAATGGTTGGCGCTGGCAGACCCGGCGGGGGCGATTCGTACCACTGGCGTTTTCGAGCAGCATTTCGCCGCTTGGTACGCGCAGGCGCAGGCCCAGGCGCGGGCGGTGGCGGAGCAGGCGTTCTGCGGCGGTGCGGCGACGGCGGCCTTCATTGCCGAGCGCCGCCAGGACGTGGAAGTCGAGCGGGTGCGCCAACAGGAATGGTTGCGGCAGCGCGCTGCCGAGCTTTGTGGAACGCCAGTCCCCGCCGCTGCGGTGCAGGTCGCCCTCTTCGATGTGGCGGACACGCTTGCGACGCCTGGCGCTGCGGCCCCGGTTGGCTGGGCCGCGCTGGACGACCCGGCACTGCGACTCGCCGGGTTCGCCGTTGATGGTACGCAGCCGGTGCGCCTGCGGAGTGAGGCCGATGGGGTGCTGCGGCTCTCCCGGCAGCGCCTTGCCGCGCTGGATGAGCGGGCGGATCTCCGCTCGCCTGAGGTGGTTGAACTGGGTGTGCTGATGGTGGTGCCAGCGTGATCAGGTGTCAGGTGTCAGGTTTCGGGTGTCAGGTGTCGGGTGTCAGGTGTCAGGTGTCAGGTGTCAGGTTTTAGGTTTTAGGTTTCGGGTGTCAGGTTTCAGGTGTCAGGTTTTAGGTTTTAGGTTTCGGGTGTCAGGTTTCAGGTGTCAGATTTCAGGAAGCGGAGAGCAGGATGCGGGGGTAAAGCGATACCACACGCGACAGATCGACCCTGACCCCTGACCCTGCCCCCCCAAGAGAGCAAAGAGCATGCCCCTCGCCCTCCTCCCCGATGTCAGCTTCAGCGGCCCGGCGTTGCCGGAGCCCTTCGTGCGCTTTGAGCTAGAGACGGCCCTGGCAAAAGCGGGGCTCCTGCCGCGCACCACTGGGGCCGAGGCGCAAAGCCTCCAGGAGGACTGGGAGCGCTACCGGCGCAAGTTGCGCGAACTCGTCGCCGCCGGTGGCCCGCTGCGCGTGCGGAACCATATCATTGAGCCACTAGTCGCCCGTTTGGGCTATCTCCGCCTGGAGCCTGCGGGCGAGGTGCTGACCCGCGAGGGCCACGAGGACGGCGGAGATCTGCTTAGCACCGCTGATGGCAGCGCCCGCCTCCGGGTTTGGTCAGTCGAACTTGAGACCGACCTCGACGCCCCGGCCCGCCGTGGCGCAGCCTACCGCTACAGTCACCTCAGCAGCGCCCGCCGTGTGCTTCTCGCTACGGGCGAACGCCTCGGCCTGCTGACCAATGGCGTGCAACTGCGCCTGCTCATCTCTGACCCGGCCCGCCCCGACTCGCAGGTGCTGATTCCCATTGACCCGCTCTGGCGGCAGAGTCGCACGCTCCCCGATTCGTTCCGGCTCCTGTTGGCGCTCGCTTCGCCCGCCGGGGTGCAAGCGTTGCCCGCCTTGGTTGACCAAGCGCGCCTCCAACAGGCCCGCGTCACCCGTGAGTTGCGCGCCCAGGCCCGCCGCGCGGTCGAGAGCTTTGTGCAGGAGTTGCTCGACCACCCAGAGAACAGGGATCAGGTTTCAGGGATCAGGGATCGGGGGCTAGGTTTCAGGGGCCAGGAGCCAGGAGATGGAGGGCAGGACTCAGAGCATGACGATGTTAGGCTGAAACCTGAATCCTGGCCCCTGAAACCTGACCTGACCCCTGACACCCGAAACCTGAAACCTGAAACCTGGCCCCTGAAACCTGACCTGACCCCTACCGTACTCTGGCGCGAGGGTCTGGTGCTGATCTACCGGTTGCTCTTCGTGCTCAAGCTTGAGGCAAGCGACGACCCGGCCCGTGCGTTCAGTTTCGCCTCGACGAGCCTCTGGCGCAATACCTTCTCGCCGAGTGTGGCCTTGGCCCCTTATGCCCGCAAGGTGCTTGATGCTGGGGCCGAGACCGGACGGATGCTTGAGGATGGCTTGCGTACTTTGTTCCGCCTCTTTGCTGAGGGGGTGCGGGTCAGCGAGTTGAAGATCGAGCCGCTCGGTGCGCTTTTTGGCGCAACGGCCATGCCCACCCTTGATGGAATGCGCTGGGGCGAACGTGCCGTGGCCCTCCTGCTCGACCATCTGCTCTGGACACCTGCCAAGGGCCGCGAGGGTCGTGAGCGCGTCTATTACGGCCCGCTTGATGTCGAAGATCTCGGGCGCGTCTACGAGGCGCTGTTGGAACTGGAACCTGGCATCGCGGGTGAGCCGATGTGCCGTCTGCGTCGGCAGAAGCTTGAGGTGGTGTTGCCGGTCGCGCAAGGGGTCAGGTATCAGGGGTCAGGGGTCAGGGGTCAGGGGTCAGGGGTCAGGGGTCAGGGGTCAGGGGTCAGGGCAAAACGATGCCAATCTGAAACCTGAAACCTGGAACCTGACCCCTGAAGTGACACCCGAAACCTGGAACCTGAAACCTACAGGAGGTACTAATGAGCATCAGCAGCTATCGGGACTTGAAGGTGTGGCAGAAGGCACTGGAATTGGTGGTCGGTTGTTATCGCCTGACGGCGCAGTTTCCCAAGAGCGAGACTTACGGGCTGAGCAGCCAGCTTCAGCGAGCAGCGGTGTCGATTCCGGCGAATATCGCGGAGGGACAGGGACGCGAGAGCCTGAAGGAGTATCTGCATCACCTCTCAATCGCGAACGGCTCGCTGATGGAACTGGAGACGCATCTGCTGATCACGGGCCGACTGGCCTACGTGACCGAATCGGATTTGGCCCCGCTGTTGGCCCAGACAGCGGAGGTGGGCAAGATGCTGAATGGGTTGAGGAAGAGTCTGAGGACGAAGACCTAAGCCCAGGGGTCAGAGGTCAGGGGGTCAGGGGTCAGGGGTCAGGGAGCGGAGCGCAGGACTTAGGGCAAGACGATACCACCCTTGACAGCTCAAACCTGACACCTGACACCCGAAACCTGAAACCTACAAGGGTCGAATGGATCGAGTCCATCCCTGCCGGTCGCTTCTACCTCCGGGTTGGCCTGGGCCGCAAGGCCACCGGCTCCTACTACACGCCGCACAGCTTCGTGCGCTTCTTGGTGCAAGAAACCCTCGCGCCGCAGTGCGAGGCGCGTAGTCCGCAGGACGACCCGCAGCCCGGTGCGCTTATCCAACTGCGGGTGCTTGACCCGGCGATGGGTAGTGGGCATTTTTTGGTTGAGGCGTGCCGCTTTCTGGGTGCCCGGCTCTATGAGGCGTGTCGGCGCTGCGATGCGTTGGCTGCCGAGGCCGAAGCCGCCGCCACGCTCTGTGCTGACCCGTCTGAACGTGCCACCTTGGAAGCCCACGCCCAAGCATTACGCGCCCGCGTGCGGGTTTTGCCCGACCCTGACGATGCCTTGGAGCGCTACTTGCCCAGTCGCGCCGCCGAGGGCGCAGGTGGCGGCGTTTCACGGCGCATCGCCGAGGCGATCTGTCGGCGCTTGGTCGCGGTGCATTGTTTGTATGGGGTGGACAAGAACCCGTTGGCGCTTGAACTGGCGAAGCTTTCGCTCTGGATTGAGGCCCACGCCGAGGGGTTGCCGTTGACCTTTCTCGACCATCGGTTGCTCGTGGGTGATTCGCTCACCGGGCCGTTTGTGGAGCATCTGTTTCGCTTCCCCGGTCGCCAGACGCCCTTCGCCGATGATCTCTTCGCCCGTGACCTGCGGGCGCGTTTGGGCGAGGCGTTGGCCGCCGCCCTGGTTCACGTTGCCGACCTAGAGGCCAGCGTGGGGGTGAATTTGGCCGACCTGGAGCATAAGCGCGGCGCCCGCGCCCGCCTCGATGCGGC
>CAIRDL010000129.1 GCA_903877345.1 uncultured Oscillochloris sp.
CCAGAGCAGCACAAGGCCCAGCGCATAGGCCGCCAGCAAGCCGCCCCCAGGCCAGACCAGCCCGTTCCCCGGCGCACTGCTAAGCGTAAACTGTCGCCCAAGAGCCACACCCAGCGCACCCCGCGAATCGTTCGGATTCTGCCAACCCGTCGTCCGCAGGCGCATTTGAAGCGTGCCGTCGCGCACCGCCGTGGCGGGCACATACAGCGTGTAACGGCTCACCTCGTAGCGCAGAGGAATGAGCGTGGGTGGGCCAGCGCCCGTCGCTACGCTGAGCAGCGTCTGGGGCGCGTTCGGCTGCCAGTGTTGGCGGTGCGAGACGACGGTGAAGCTGACAAGCAGTGGGCGCTGTCCGACTCCTGGCACCGTCACTGTCGCCTCGGGCTGTGTCCAGCGCCAACTCTCCGTCCAAGTGGTCAACTCGGGGTCACGGAAACCAGTGAGGAAAGGCCGGTCAGTGTCGGCTCCCCGGTCAAGGCCAATTTGAAAATGATAGGCCAGCGGCAACTGGAAGACCGCCAACAGCCCCAGCAAGCCCAAGCAAGCCAAGAGTAACGGGTGCCAATCGAGCAGCACGGCCAAGCCACGTCTGGCCCGCGCTGCCCCGTGCGTTGGTGTTGGTTCTGGTGTGCGCGGTTGCCCTTGCGCTTGGCGTGAGGTACGGGACATCGCCCGCATTATCCCACAGGTCGGGGAACTGCCCACAACCCGTTGGCGTTATGCTCGTATCAGGTGGCGATCAGATTCTAACTTTGGAGCATTCCTATGCGGCTCAAGCATGTGTTTAGCGTCTTGGTAGCAACCGTTTTCCTTGTCGCGTGTGGTGGCGGTAGCGGTAGCGTCGGCGCACCCGCCTCTAGGCAAGCGGCGGTTCCCACGCAGGCGGCAAACCCGTCTGACAGTGCAGCGCCCCCGTTTTCTGACATCAATGCGGGCCTTGAGGCAGGAACCACCGACGGCACCGGCACCACCGCCAACGCGCCCGCCGCGCAGCAACCCGCCGCACAGCGGTTGGTGATCAAAAATGCCACCGTCGCCCTTCAGGTTGAAAATGTGAGCGCCGCCGAGGCGCAGATTCGGGCGCGGGCCGATCAGCTTGGCGGCTACGTCGTCAGCGTGCAGACCAGCGGCAGCGATGCGTACCTCACCTCAGAGGTCGTCTTCCGTGTCCCATCGGCGCGTTTCGAGGAAGCCCTGAGCGGAGTCGAGGGCTTGGCCCGCAAGGTGCTTAGCCGAACCGTTGGCGGCGAAGATGTGACGGAGGAGTATGTAGACCTTGAGTCGCGGCTCCGCAATCTTGATGCCACGCGCACCCGGCTGCTTGATCTGCTTGCGAAAGCGACCCAAGTTGATGACGCGCTCCAAGTCAGTCAGGCGCTTACCGAAGTGCAGGGGCAGATCGAGCAGATCCAGGGCCGCATGAAATACCTGTCGCAGAGCGCGGCCTTCTCGACCATCACGGCGAGTCTCCAAGCGGTGCCCCCGCCACCCACGATCTACCCCGAGGATAGCTGGCAACCGCTACGCATCGCAAGCCAAGCCCTCAGTGGCTTGCTGGGCTTTGGCCAAGGCTTAGTGAACCTGGGGATTGTGCTGCTGATCTGGGTGCCGGTGTGGCTGCCGTTGCTGCTGTTGGGCCGTTGGAGTTGGCGGCGCATCGGTGGTCGGCGTACCCGCAAGATTCCGCCCGCGCCTCCAGCCAACCCAAGCGCGTAAGACGGGGGTTGGGGGTTGGGGGTTGGGGATTTCCGATCCCCGATCCCTGATCCCCGATCCCCTTTCTAATCCAGATCCGCCCACCCAACAGGCCCAAGCAGTTCCAGACCAGCGTGGGCCGCAACCTCCGGCAACAGCGCGGCGGTGACGAGCAGTTCTTCGAGGCGTAAGGTGTTCGGGATGCGAACCAAGCGGGCGGCGGCGGGGTCGGCTTGGCCGCAGACCTTTAGCGCGGTGGCAACCGCATCATGGCCTGTCGGCAACGTGACCGGCAAGCCACCTTTGCAGAGGCCAACCAGCCCCGCTGTCAGCACGTTGACATAGGTAGCGTGAAAGTCAACTTTACGCGCCAAACGCATGGTCGTTAGATCGGCTAAGCCCATGCCATTGGCGTTCCCGTGGGTCGCCTCAGTAAGATCAAGGACGACAATCACCTTAATCACGGGGCTGGTCAGGGGCGGTTCACCAGGGATGGGCAGACGGCCAATCACCTTGGTATCCATGCCGGTGCCACTGATTTCCTTGCCCAACGCATCAACCACCAGCACATCAAGCTGATCGAAGGGCAGCCGCGCCATCAACGCCTTACTCTGCACCAGCAAACGGGCCTCGCCCGCCCCACCGATTTCGTCAGGCGGCAACGCCACAAGCGCCGCCGTCTGCTCGCGGGCATCTTCAACAATCGCCAACCCGCCAAGCACTTTGCCACGCTCAACCACCATCCGCGCCATCGGCACCAGCTGATGTTTAAGGCCATAGACGCCAGTCCGATGCACCATCTCCGCCCCTTGGCGCTTGCCGAGGCCAATGGCACACATCTTGGCCAGCCCGCTCTCAATCGGAGCCTCGAACGACGTATGGGCTTTGATCCGATTGATCACCACAACCCCATCGGCTTCGTAGGCGAAGCGATCCATAAAGACGGGAGTGCCATCGGTAAGCGTCCCAAGCTCCACCACGTCCATCGTGCTGTGGATGGGGCAGCCGACACTAGTTTCGGTGAGACCGAGAGCGGCGAGCATAGCGACTTGACCGGCGGCAGTGGCTCCACCGTGGCTACCCATCGCAG
>CAIRDL010000130.1 GCA_903877345.1 uncultured Oscillochloris sp.
GGAGAAAAACGACCTGCTCGACCGTCAGAAACAGGCGGTGGAAACGGCGAAAAATGCCATTGAAGAGCAGGCGCGGGATCTGGCCTTGGCCAGCAAGTACAAGTCGGAGTTTCTGGCCAACATGAGCCACGAACTGCGGACGCCGCTCAACAGCATCCTGGGCTTTACGGAGGCGTTGCAAGAACAGATCTACGGCAGCCTGAACGATTCCCAGGTACGCGCTTTAACCAATATTGATAGCAGCGGGCGGCACTTGCTCGCCCTGATTAACGACATTCTCGACATCTCGAAGATTGAGGCCGGCAAGATTGAATTGCAGTTTGAGGCTTGTTCGCTTGACGAGATCTGCCACGCAAGCCTAACGCTGATTAAGGGGTTGGCCCAGAAGAAGTACCAAAGCGTCAACTACACCATCAATCCACCTCAAATACTGATCCAAGCTGATCTGCGTCGTCTCAAGCAGATTCTGGTCAATCTGCTTAGCAACGCGGTGAAGTTCACGCCTGAGGGTGGTGCGCTGGGGTTGGAAGTGCAGGGCAGTACGGCAAGCCAAAGCGTGCGGTTGAGTGTCTGGGATCAGGGCATCGGGATTAAGGCGGAAGATCAACCCAAGCTCTTCCAGCCCTTTGTGCAACTTGATAGCAGCCTTGCGCGCCAGCACAACGGCACGGGCCTCGGTCTCTCATTGGTGCAGCGCCTGACCAAACTGCACGGCGGCACCATCGAAATCGCGAGCACGCCTGGTGAGGGCAGCCGTTTCACCGTCGTTTTGCCGTGGCTCCCCGTCCTAGCCCCGCGCCAACTTCCCACACCGTTGCCGGAGGCCACGCCGGTGCAGCGCACCATGATGACCGTGGAAGATAACGTTTTTGATGCACAACGTATCTCATACTTACTCACCAAACTTGGGGTTGAGAATGTTGTCCACAGCCAAGGGCATGGGGTGCTTGAGCGTGCCATTCTGCTTCAGCCCAGCGCGATTCTGCTGGATCTGAACCTGCCGGATCACTCGGGTTGGGCGGTCTTGGCGGCGCTTAAGGCCAACGCGCAGACCCAACAGATCCCGGTGGTGATCACCTCCGGCGAGGATTATCGCGCCAAAGCGGCCGCGTTAGGGGTCGTCGCTTACCTGATCAAGCCCTTTACTTTTGCTGAACTGCGTGCCGCCCTTGAGTATACGGTGACCCTTGGATTCCGGCGTCAACCGGTACTAGTGGTTGTGCCGCAAGCTGCGCTGCCTGCCAATGGTTAAACCAAGACGATGCGGGCAGTTTTTATAGATCTTCAGATAGTGATTCTGGAAGGTTCGGCCTAAGGGATGCGGAAATACTTAATCATCTAGGCCGTGCAAATAATCCGGGATGCGTGATCCGTGACCGAGCCGCACCTTGCCCAATCACACCTCACGCACCTACGAACTGGTTAGACGCTCAAGTGCAAGGCGCTGCCCCGCAGTCGCTTCGAGAACCTCGACCAGCGCGGTCAGTGTGGCGTTGAACGGGGTTGGTACGCCGAGGCGTGCCCCTTCGCGCACCAGCGCCCCGTTGATAGTGGCGATTTCCGTCGCGGTGCCGCGCAGCGTGTCTTGCAGCATTGATGAGCGGTTCGCATCAGTCGCCGTTGCGATGGCAAGCACATGGGCCACCGGATCGGCGTAAGGCAACGTCACCCCACGGGCAGCAGCCACCGCGACCGCTTCGCCCACGGCAAGCGCCACCAGGGCGCGGGCGGTAGGCGTGGCGGCCAACACGCCATTCGGCACGCGCAACAGCGCCGTGAGGGCGTTGAGGCCCACATTCACCACCAGTTTGCCCCAGACAAGCGCCTCGACATTCGCGCTCACCGTGGTCGGCAAGCCACTCGCCGTCAGCAGCGCGGCGAGAGCGGCGGCTCGCTGTGGGTTAGGTGCAGTGCTAAGGCTGGTTGGCCCCGTGCCAGCGTAGCGTACTCGCCCTGGGCCAAGGAGCGTGCCTCCCAGCGCCGTCACGCCCTGCCCGACACGCCCCGCACCCAATGTGGTCGCCAGCATTTCTAGGTTGCCGAGGCCGTTTTGGAGCGTGTAAGCAACGCCCGTGGGGGTTAGCGCCTGTTGGCATGCCTCGGCGGCCCAAGGCGTCTGCGAGGCTTTGACCAACACCAAGGCGACTTCGGCGGGGTGGGCTGCGCGTGGGTCACTCACCGCACGCACCAAACGGGTGCGTGCTACCC
>CAIRDL010000131.1 GCA_903877345.1 uncultured Oscillochloris sp.
GCGGAAATGCTGTTCGCGCGCGCTCGTGTGCTGGAAAAGAGCTAGGAGACTGGTTGCGGGAGTGTGGAGGGGGGTGAGAAGAACCCGTCTGCTGTCTGTAGGATAGCAGGCCCACCACTGGTTGCTCAATGGTGCATCGGTCCAGGATCTGATGTGCATTGGTACTGCCCTGATCTGGGCCTACAGTACTATGGTAGGCTCTGTGACTATTGGCCCGGCTTGCTCATGCGGTATAATTCAGCCACTATGTCAATCCCTGTCCTCTATAATCTCGCGTTACCCGAGTTGGCGGCGCTATTGCAAGCGTGGGGCCAACCAGCCTTTCGGGCGAAGCAGCTCTATCGGCAGCTCTACGTCAACCTGGCTGCCGACCCGACGGCGATGACCGACTTGCCGCTCACTTTGCGCGAACGCTTGCAGACCGAGGCCCGGATGGGCAATCTAACGCTCGCTGAAGTACAAGTCGCTGACGATGGGTTGACGCGCAAGGCTCGCTTTCACTTGGATGACGGTGCCGTGATTGAGACGGTGCTGATGCTCTACCCCGACCGGGCCACGGTCTGCGTTTCCACTCAGGCGGGGTGCGCGTTGGGTTGCGTCTTCTGTGCTACCGGACGCCTGGGGCTGTTACGGAATCTCACGGCTGGCGAGATTGTCCAACAGGCGCTATGGGCCACCCACGAGGTGCGCCGCGTGACGGCCACCGCTCCCGCGCCCCTCACGCCTGAGCCTGACCAGCCACGTGATGAGCGCTGGTGGGCCACAGAGGAGTCGTCCAGTGCTGAACTGCCCATCGGCAGTCGGCAGCGCTCACGGCTGACAAACCTCGTCTTTATGGGCATGGGCGAGCCTTTCGCGAACTATGACCAGTGGTGGACGGCTGTCGAGCGCCTGCACGACCCCCTGGGCTTCAATCTGGGTGCCCGTAGCATGACGGTCTCGACCGTGGGTTTGGTGCCCGGCATTAATCGGTTGGCCGCTGCAGCGCTGCCAATCAATCTGGCGATCTCGCTCCACGCCCCCGACGACGCCCTCCGCACGGCGCTGCTACCGATTAACGCGCGCTACCCCTTGGCGGTTTTGCTTGACGCCACCCGTGCCTACAGCGCCCAGACCAACCGCCGCGTTAGCTTTGAGTATGTGCTGCTCCAGGGTCAGAATGATCACCCCCACCAGGCGATTGCGCTTGCCAAGCTGTTACGCGGCCACGGGGCTTACGGGGCCGCCCGAGGCGTGCCCCTGCTCTGTCACGTTAACCTGATCCCCTGGAACCCCGTGCCCGCCGCGCCGCTCGGTCGTTCGGAACAGGCTCGCGTGCTGGCTTTCCAACGGGTGCTGCTCGACTACGGCGTCGCCTGCACCATTCGCGTTGAACGCGGGCATGGTATCGCCGCCGCGTGCGGGCAACTCGCTGGGGCCAGCGCACCCTTTTCAGCCGCCTAGTTAACCATTGGTGGTGCTTGGCGGCTCCGCGCACAAAGCTTGCGGTGGCGAGCTTTGTGCTATTGTTTTGCAACCAAAGTTGCTGGAATCTGAGTCGTGCCGAGGTTCTGAAGATTGCCTAACCGCAGCTTCGCATTGTTGCAAGAACATGCTAGACTAAGCTTACGCTCATTGCCCTCAAGGTAGGTCACGCTACGGCGGTAGGAGGGTAAGAAGATCTTGAAACGACACTGTAGTCAGATCTGGATTGCATTGCACGATGACGATGACAGTGTTTATCGTGAGCGGCCCAGACAGGAGCGTGCGCGATGTCTATTGAAACGCCAGCCCACCCGAACGCCATCCTCCTGATCGAAGCTGATCCCGTCACGGCTTTTTGCCTGCGTCAGACGTTCGCGGGCGACCCCCAAGTGGCTTTCGTCCTGACGGTGGCCGAACGGCTCGATGCCGGGTTGGCGCACTTGGCCCAACATCCGTACGACCTCGTGATCCTCGCGCTGCACCTGCCCGACAGTCAGGGTTTGCCCGCCTTCACGCACCTGCACTGCCACTTTCCCCACCTGCCCGTGGTCATTTGTGCTGATGCCAGCGACGAGCCGCTCGCCATCGCGGTGGTGCAGGCCGGCGCGCCAGACTAGTTCATCAAGGGACAACTCGGTTGGATGCTCGCCCCACGGGTGCTCCGCTATACGCTGGAGCGTCACCGCAGCCAAGTGGCCCTGCGCGCCAGTGAGGAGCGCTTCCGAGCCTTGATTGAGCATAGCGCTGATGTGATCGCCCTCCTCAACGCCGATGGCACCATTTGCTACGAAAGTCCGTCCGTTACGCCAGTCTTAGGCTACCTGCCCGAAGAGTTGGTGGGTCGCCATGTGTCCGAGTTGCTGCATCCTGATGATGTGTCGGCGGTGCTGGCTCTCTTCACCCAACTCGTGGCCCAACCCGAGACCAAGCTTAGCGCCCAGTGCCGGTACCGTCGTAAGAATGGGACTTGGTGTTGGATTGAGGCAACTGGCACCAATCTGTTGGCGGAGCCTGCAGTCCAGGCGATTGTCGTCAACTATCACGATGTGACCGCGCACAAGCAGGCCGAGGCACGGCGCAGCGAGTCCGAGCACATGTTCCGCCTCCTCGCCGAAACGATGGAGGATGTGATCTGGCAGATTGACGCGCAGTTTACCTATACCTATGTAAGCCCCTCAGTCACGAAGCTCTACGGGTATACCCCCGAGACCTTGATCGGCAAGTCCTTCCTCGCGTTCATGCCCGCCCATGCCCGTCAGCGCGCCAACAAACGCCTGAATGAAGAGTTTGCCCAGTTCAGACAGAATCATGGGCAAGACCGTACCCCCAGGCATCACACACTCCAACTTGAACAGCACAGGCAAGATGGTACTACATTCTGGGTTGAAATCGTCTCTACGGCTCACTATGATGCGTATGGGATGCTGTCCAGCTTTCAAGGGGTGACGCGGGACATCTCCGCCCGCAAACAAGACGAACTCCTGCTTGAAGCGCGGGTGCAAGAGCGCACGGCGGCGTTGGCGGCGCTCCACCAACGTCTCGAACTGGCGACTCGCGCCGCCGGGATGGGCGTTTGGGATTGGGAGCCTGGGGCCGATCAACTCGTCTGTGATGACCAGTTGCTCCAATTGGTGGGCCTCACCCGTGCGACCTTTGACGGCTCGGGAATGGCGTTCTGGGCCATCATGCACCCCGATGATGTACCTGAACAGCAGCGCCTCCTACAGAATGTCTTGGGTGGTGAGCTTGAATATGACGGCGAGTTCCGCGTGATCTGGCCGGATCGTAGCGAACACCACCTTAGGGTTAAGGCAATTACGTTGCAGAACGCCAACGGCGACGTCGAGCGGATCATCGGGGTCAACTATGACATCACGATGCGGAAACAGGCTGAAAACCTGTTGCGGCGCAGTGAGGAGACGCTCCGGCAGGCGAACAGCGAACTTGAACGGGCGATGCGGATGAAAGACGAGTTTTTGGCGAGTATGAGCCACGAACTGCGGACGCCGCTCAACAGTATCCTGGGCTTTACGGAGGCGCTGCAAGAACAGATCTACGGCAGCCTGAACGATTCCCAGGTGCGCGCCTTGACCAATATCGAAAGCAGCGGGCGGCACTTGCTCGCCCTGATTAACGACATTCTCGACATCTCGAAGATTGAGGCGGGCAAGATTGAGTTGCAGTTTGAGGCTTGTTCGCTTGACGAGATCTGCCATGCAAGCCTAACACTGATTAAGGGGTTGGCGCAGAAGAAGTATCAAAGCGTCAATTACACCATCAATCCGCCTCAAATACTGATCCAAGCTGATCTACGCCGCCTCAAGCAGATTCTGGTGAATCTGCTCAGCAATGCGGTGAAGTTCACGCCTGAGGGTGGTGCGCTCGGGCTAGAAGTGCAGGGCAGCACGACAAGCCAGACGGTGCGGCTGAGTGTCTGGGATAAGGGCATCGGGATTAAAGCGGAAGATCAGCCCAAGCTCTTCCGGCCCTTTGTGCAACTCGACAGCAGCCTTGCGCGCCAGCACAAC
>CAIRDL010000132.1 GCA_903877345.1 uncultured Oscillochloris sp.
GCCGCTCCGTTCAAGCCACCCAAAACTGGCCAATGCACTCGGCATGAAACCTAAGCTTCGTTGCCACCCGTAAGCATGTACCCCGCGCCACGAATACTGACGATCATGGCGGGCGCATGGGGGTCAGTTTCGATCTTCTGGCGCAGCCGATGGATACGGGCTTTGACCAATTCGCGGGCTTCGGTGGGCGAGCAGGCGGCGTACTGTAGCACCTCCCGCGCCAAGATTTCCGCAGAGAGCACTTGGTTGTTACGCCGGGCCATGTAGAGGAGGAGGTCAAACTCGCCTCGCGACAACGGCACCGCCCGCCGGTCAATAGACACGTGGTGGCGCAGGGGGTCAAGCTCAAGCCGCCCGACACGCACCGGCCCTGCGCTCGTGTTCCGATACGCGGTGGCCTCCGCCTCCATAATCCGGTGCAGATGGGTGCTCAGCTTTTGGAAGAAGCGTCCGCGCTCAAGCCGTTCGCGCCGATGCTCAAGGGCTGCCTGCACCCGCGCCTCCAGTTCGCCCGCATTGGTGGCTTGCTGCAAGGCGGTCGCCTCGTCGTTGGCGGCAGCACAGACCGATTCGTGAGTCAGCCCAGTCAGCACGAGCACTTCGAGGTCTGGGTCAAGGGTGCGCGCCGTGACTAAGAGCGCCACCCCATTGAGGTTCTGGAGCTGGAGACCGGTGATGAGCAGGGCAAAGCGCTCGGTTTGAAGCAGGACGAGAGCCTGTTCGGCACTTGCGACCGCCGTTACGCGAAAGTCTGCCTGTTGGAGCTGTGCCTCAAGGCGCATTCGTGTATTGGGTTCATCTTCAACTAGAAGCAACCGTGGATCTTCCAATGATTCCTCCCCGTTTATGCTTGCTGCGACGCTATCTCAGCATAACAATACCTGGGGAAGGCTTACTACAGAAGGCCCATTAGTCCTGCTTTGCGATAGCCCGATCGGGGTAGTATCAAAGTACTAGCGCGCCTCTGCCACAGCCCCGCGCCCTAATACAGCCCCCGCAGTTCGGGGTTTTTCCGCAGCCGGCTCAGGACGGCCCGCTTGATGGTGTAGATCTCCTCGACGCCGTGGAAGAGGGTGCCCCAACGGGCGTAGATGTCGCCAGGCTTCATTCCCAACAAGAACGAACTGCGAATCACCACGCGCTCCGCCTCACTGGTCAGCAGCCCATCCACCAAGCCCCAGAATTCCTCGCGACTCACGCGGTCGGTGGCCTCATCGTCGGCGTGGCCGAGGCGCTGGTCGTTCCAGTTGATGCACTCTTCGGGCAGCATGTCGGCGTACGATTGCGACCGGGCGGTGTCAATCACGACGCAAGTGGCGCAGCGCCGCAGGTAGTTGAGCAGCGCGGCGAGGCTCGGAAAGGCGGCGAAACGGGCTGCCGGGATCGCCCGCCAGAAGCGCGTGAAGGCTGCACTGACGAAGAAATCACTGCTCTCGCCACTGACGGTGAACGCCCCCGTCCGTCGCACCCAATGCTCAACAAGGGGCGTGTACTGTTCAAAGAGGTGGCCCCAAGCGGCGTCGTCACGTTCAACGAGCGCCCGGCGGAACAGTTCGTAGGCGTAGCGCGAGTCATATTCTTCGTGATTGTAGAAGCGGCGGCTTTCGACGAGCGCCCGCCGGGCCAAGCTGCCCAGATCTAGCCGCTCAGGTTCGCCCGACCCACTAGAAAGCGGCGCAAGGGTATTCGCTACACTGGTCATCATTAGCTGAGTCATGACTGGCCTCCTGTCGGCGCTACGGGTGTCCGTCGTTTGCTGAGTCCAGTCTAGTCTTTTGCGCTGCCTGGTTAGAGGGCCGCATGCTCCGTGTTAGCTGACAAAAAAGAGAGGTTCAGGCAGTGTGTTGCCCGAACCTCCCGCTTTGGTGAAGAGAACGCTGCGGTTAGTCTTTTTGGGGTGTTGGCCGGAAAGATCGTGCGCCCATTTTGCGTGTGCCAACGGCTCACGCCTCTAGTCACTAGGGACGCAATACCCTGCGTCCCTCCCGTGAGCTTTGCCATTTGAGCAGACGCTCCATTTACCACTGCGGCGAGTTCATGATTTCAAACCTAAAATCCACAAGCAAAAGCCCCCCGCTTCTTGTGGAAGCGGGGGGCTTTTGGGGCGAAAGCTTGGGGCTAGACGATCAGGGTAAGGTGATAGGCTTTGAGGAACTTGGCCCAATTGGTGAGCGGCGAGTCGTGTTCGTAAGCGGGGAGGTACTGCGCTGCGGTCGGGGGGAAGTAGATCGAGAGGCCGCTACCGTTAATGTGGGACTGCCCGGCGTCGTAGGCGAAACGTGCGTTCTTGATGGCCGTCGCCATCGCCGCTGCCGCCGCCGTCACTTCGCCGGTCGCGCCACGGGCCGCGAGCAACGTACTCAGTTGGCCCAAGTCAACCGCATTGAACTGTTCGCTGTTGGTTGAGGCATAGACCTCCACGGCGGTACGGGCCTGGGTGATGTTTGCCCCGTCGGTCGGCTGCCCGGTGAGCAGCGCACCCGCCAGACGGTCGAGTTCCACACTGATTGCGCTCACTTGCGTCAGATCAAAGGCGGCGAGGGTGACATCCTCGGTGCGCTGATACAAACTCATGTAGCTCTTGACGATCACCTCGGCAATACTCGTCGCCGTATGGTCGGGATTGGCGACCAGTGCGCTCAACCAGGCATCCCAGGCCCAGCCTTTGGTCGGCTCAAGCTCGGCGGAGGCCACCGCCACTTGGGCGTAAGGGGCAATCGTTTGGAGGACATCGAGTTGGGCCATCAGACAAGCGTCGAAGCCGAGCAGATCAAGTTTCGTGAAGCCGGTTTGCTGCTGCGCCGCCGCCAGGGCCTTGCCCAGTTCTGGCAGGGTGAGGTTATCACCACCGGAGGTTTCGTCGTTCGCCAGGCCCTGCCACGCCGCACCGTGCGACCAGAGCACCAGGGCGTAGTGCTTGGCGGGATAGCGCGTGATGCCCCAGGTGATGAAATCGGCGAGGGTCGTCGGGTCGCCCGTGTTCAACTCGCCCAGATCCTGCACGGCCATTGCGGCGTCAGGCTCCATACCCGGCTGCACGAGGAAGCGCTTGGTGCCTGTCCAGTTCCCGGCGGTCGTATCGTCCCAAATATTGCGCGAACTGATGCGGTCAACTTGGGCGACAAGGTTGAGGTGCGCTGAGGAGCCGACGTGGGCGATCTCGCGCAAATTGTCGAGGGCCGCCGCCTCCAGATTGTTGTCACTCGCCATATAGACCAGCACCGTCCAATCGGCAACGGCACCCGTCGTTGCC
>CAIRDL010000133.1 GCA_903877345.1 uncultured Oscillochloris sp.
GGCGCTATGTCCTTGTGCCTATCGGGGTGAATATCATCGTCGGTGGCGTGCTCTACCTGGGCCTCTTCGCAACGCTCCTGCCGCAACTCCAGGCCCGGCTTGCCGAAAGCCCCTTCGGCACGGTGCTGGTCGCCATTCTGGGCTTTCTCTTGGCGCTGTTGCTGGCGGTAAGCATCGGCTTTCTGCTGGTACGCTTCGGCGTGATCCTCGGCGCACCCTGGTACGGGCAACTCTCCGAAGAACTCGAAGGCATCCTGACCGGGAATGTCCACAAGCCCGCCGCGCTTACCGTGGGCAGCGCGGCCTATGAAATCTGGCGGGCGTTGCTCTTCGAGAGCAAAAAGCTTGTGCTGAGCCTCAGCGGGTGGCTGCTGACGCTGTTGCTGTTGCTCATTCCGTTGGCGGGCGGCGTGCTTTCGACGGCCCTGGGCCTCTTGCTTGGCAGCCTAATCGCCTGCCTCGACTTTTTTGATGGGCCGCAGGAACGCCGCCGCTTCCGTTTTCGCCAGAAGGTGGGGACGGTTTGGGCCACGCTGCCGGGCAGTTTGAGCTTTGGCCTGGTGGCCTTTGGCCTGGTCGCGCTCCCGGTAGTCAACCTGTTCGCCATTCCGCTTTGCGTGGCGGCGGGCAATCTTTTTGTCATTGAGCGGACGCTGCTTCAGGCTACACAAAGCGCGCAAACACCCGGTTCCCCAGCATCCGACCGCGTGGCGTAAGCCGCACCCGCTCCCCGGCCCATTCAACCAGACCCTGACCGACCAAATCGGCCAGGGCCGTACCATACGTGGTTTCCAGACTGAGGCCGCAACGGGCGGCAAAGTGGGCCGCACTTACCCCGACGTTCAGCCGCATGCCCATCAGCATCGTCTCGGCACAAAGGTCGAAGGGCGTCAGCGGGAGTTCTTCAGCCGTAGGCAAATGACCCGCGCCCACCGCCTTGATGTAGGCGTCTACGCCAAGCACATTCGCGTAGCGCCGGGGGTAGCGGTGCCCGTGAGCGCCAGCACCCGCAGCCATGTAGTCGCTGTTGAGCCAGTAGGCTAAATTGTGGTGGCACGCTTGCCACGGGAGACCCGGCAGCACCTCGCGCCCCGCCGGGCGCACCCAATTTGAGATTTCGTACTGCACATAGCCAGCGTCGGCGAGGCGTGCCATTGCCTCTTCGTACAGCGTTGCAGCGTCGTCGTCGTCAGGCACGCCGATGCGACCGGCATGGACTTGGGCGGCAAGCGGCGTGGGGGCTTCCAGCGTGAGTGCGTAAAGCGAGAGGTGTTCCACCTCCCAATGAACCAGCGTTGCTAAGGTCGCCGTCCACTGTGCGAGGTCTTGGCCCGGTAGCCCAAAGATGAAATCGAGATTGATGTGGGCAAAGCCAGCCTCGCGGGCGGCAACGTAGCTTTGGTGCGCTTCGGCAGCGGTGTGGATGCGCCCGAGGAGGCGCAGGGTCGGGTCGTGCAGACTTTGGACGCCCAGACTGAGGCGATTAAAGCCCAGCGCCCGCAGCCCGCGCAGATAGGCGGGCTGCAAGACCGTGCCGGGGTTGGCTTCACTGGTAATCTCAGCCTCGGCGAGGGGCACGAGGGCGGCAGCGGCAGCGAGAATCCGCTCCAGTTGGCCGAGACTGAGCATCGTCGGCGTGCCGCCGCCAAAGAAGATGGACGGGCGCAGGGCGGCGGCTTCCGCCGAAAGGGGCGAGGCGAAAGCACGTTGGCGGGCGAGCAGCCCCAATTCCGTACAGAGCGCCTGCACATACGCCTCAATACGGTCGCCCATATTGGCATACGTATTGAAATCGCAATAGGCACAACGGCGCTGGCAAAAAGGGATGTGGAGATAGAGGTGACGCATTTACGGCGTACCCCAGGCCAACTGGCGCACTGCTACCTCAGCGCTGGGCAGATCGACAGGCGGCGCACCAAGCCGCAACCAGCGCAAGGTTGTGTTGCCATCCGCATTGTTGACATCAATCACCACGCCCACCCCGTTGGGTGCCCACAGCGCACGGTTGAGGCGCACATCGAACGGTGTGTCCAGTTCGACCGGCGGCGTGCCTGGGGCGTCAACTTGGACAGGGACGAAGGTCGCCCCGGTAGTCGCGCCGCTACTGTCACGAATCAAGCGGGAGAGGAAGAAGCGCGCCGCGCCGCCCGCCACGCCGTGGGGTTGCCGGACGAAAACACCCTCGGCGGCGAAGGGAACCACCGTACCCGTCGCAAGCTCCGCCCGCCAGAGGCGCGGGCCGGCGTCGTTGCCCGTTGCCTTGCCGGCCAAAAGCAGCACGGCGGTACTGTCCGCCGCCCACGTTTCATCGCCGCAGTAACCGACGAGATCAGCAGGCAGACTTATGCGGGTCACAGCGCCGCCGGTCGCGGCGATCACGCCCACGCCGCAGGTTTCCCCGTAGAAAAGGGCGTAGACTTGAAGCAGGAGGCGCGTGCCATCGGGCGAAAAGGCGACAGGACGGTAGCCGCTGACCGCACGCGACGGGTTCACCGGGTCGTCCACCGGATCATCGGCGTGAAGCAACACAGGGGCACCGCCAGCCACTGGCAGCCGGTAAAGTCCGCTCGGCAGATCGGGCGGCTGACGATTATCCAGCAGGTGCAGCATCAGCGCTTGACCGTCGGGGGTAAAGACCAAATCGCTCAACTCGTGGCCTTGCTGCGCGTAAATCGTGCGGGCACCCTGGCCTTGCGCATCAGTGAGTACCAACCGATCCTGATCAGTGTCGCCGACGATGTAGGCCAAGCCACCGCTAGGGGAGGATGCGAAATTGGCAATGGGATCAACATCAGGGATAGCCACATGTTCAGCGGTAATGACCTTGCGCGTCGTGGCATCGCGCTCGATCCGCGCAATCTGGCCTGCCTGAAGCAGATAGAGCGGCGCGGGTAGGCGGCTGTCAGCCGTAGGCAAGCCTGGGGTAACGGCTGCTTGCACCGTTGGGGTAGGACTGCTGGTGGGGCTGGCGGAGGCGGTTGGGACGGGCACTGTAGGGGCGGGGCGCGTGGGGCTGATCGTCGGGGCGGGTGCTACAGTAGCGGGGCGCGTGGGGCTGATCGTCGGGACAGGTACCGGCGTGGCGGAACTGGGCGGCGTAACGGTAGGCTTGTTACAGGCGGAGAGGAGGAAGAGTGCGACAAGGATCATGCTGAGGAGGTGTATTTTCATGCTGCTAGTGTACCGCATTGCGGAAGGGGGTGGCAAAACGCTGGCGAACGACTTTGACGGAGCCCGGCGCACCCACGGCACTGTGGGATAATGTGGGATAATGTGGGATAATGTGGGATAAAATAATTTCAGCGGAGGGATGCGCGGCGATGCGGGTACAACGTAAACATCAAGGACACCTGAGTCTGCTTGAGGGCGAGGAGATCCTTTATACGATTGGGCATCACTGGCTTGCTGGCATGACGACGTTGGTTATCCCGGTGATGATCCTGCTTATCACGGTGGGGTTGTATAGCTACAATGCACTCGGCGGGAGCTTCACGTTTGCCTATGCTGGCCCGACCTTTGCGCTTGACCTGCTTGATTGGCTCCAGATCGGCCTGCTCATGGTGATCGGGGCGCTCTGGCAGTTGTTAGGCATGGTCGAGCAGAAGGGCTCCCAAGGGCGGCGCTGGAGCCTCGTCGCGCTGGCGCTGGTGGTCTTTAGCCTCCTCGCCTTCCACGCTACAGGCGGCCAATGGGTCACGTTTGACCCCGCCCAAGCTGCGCCGTTCCATCCCTTCAACCTGCTGCTCCTAGCAATGGCCCTTTTCACGATGGTGGTCATCAGCTACCGGGTACTTGAACTGCTTGAGCAGAAGCTCTTTCTCACCACCATGCGCGTCATTTACGTCCACGGGGCGATCCTCATACCCCGTCTCATCGAGCGTCAGGCACAGCAAGACTTGATGCTCGAAGATGTCCAGAATGTCCTGTCGCGCACTGAGACCTACCTCCAACACTGGTTCAACTACGGCAACATTACGGTGCAGGCGTCCAACGCGGGGCCGCCCATCACCTTCAAGGCGGCCAATCAAGCGACGGAGATGCAGCGGCGCATCATGAACACACGCCGCACGAGGCTCCAAGCGCAGAGCGTACATAGCTACACAACCCTCATCAATACTAGGGTTTACGGCGACAAGGTAGCCCCGCCGCAACAGATCCACGCCTACCCGGTCGTCACGATTCCCCCTTTTATGCGCTGGTTGTTGCATGACAACCCCCGAATTGATCAGGCCCAAGGCACCCTAATCTGGTATCCGCACTGGGTTGTCCTGATCCAGACCTTGCTGTGGCCCCTTGGGGCGCTGGTTCTTGTGGTCGGCCTCTTGTCCACTGCGGCGGCGTTTAGTCTCATCGGGTTCGGGCCGCTCATCCTCATCGGCCTGCCGACCCTCATTTTTTGTGGATTCTGGATCGCCTATCAGATCGAGGATTACCGTAACGACCGCTATGTGCTGACAACGACGACGCTGATCGAGATTAACAAGCGCCCCTACGGGCCTGAGAAGCGCCGTTTGGCGGGGCTTGGCACCATTCAGACCGTGAACTACAAGACCTCCTTTCTGAGCGCCATCCTGGGGTATGGCGATGTGGTGGTGCAGACGGCAGGCCAGGGTGGGGCTTTCATGTTTTCTAATGTGCCGCGACCACAGGATGTGGCCGCGAAGATTAACCAGTCCATCTCGCTCTACCGTAAAGGTGAGCGTGACCGTAATCTTGATGAGGCCCTTAGCTTATTGCAGCAACTCCACGCGTTCCAACTTCAGCGTGGCGAGTTTAAGCCGCCCCGGGCGTCGTCGGCATCACCGCCGGAGGCATCGTAAAGCCCTGGCGGGTTCTGACGGCTGACGGCTTCCGACGGCGGTCGGCGGTCAGTGGTCAGCGGTCGCAACTGGTCACGGACTTCCAGAAAGCTGTACTAGTTTACCCGCCCCCGAGCGCGGCCCGCACTGCTGCCCCGAAGATTTCGGGCAACATGCCGCTGAAGAGTCCGCCGACACGCAGAAACGGGGCTGCCAGCAGAGATTCAGTGACCGTGCTGGCCCACGCGGGGAGGGGAAACGTCACCATAGCGATGAGCAACACTGCCGCCGCCAGCACGGCTTGGAGGAGGCCGAGCAGGCCACCGAGCAAGTGGTCAAGCCAACCCAGGAAGAGCAAGCCCGCGAAGAGGCGCAGGATCGAGGCGATTAGACTTGCGGTAGCGCTCACCAAGCAGAACACGCCAAGAAAGCCGAGCAGCCCAGCGACGAGCGGGTCGGTGATGAACGAACTGAGCCAGATGCCCACGTCTGGCCCATAGCGCCCGGCGGCGGCTACGCCCACCACGAGGCCCACGATCGAGAGTACCTGCCGGATCAGCCCCCAGTAAAGCCCCAAGCCAGCGAAGAGCCCGATCCCGATCAAGATGGCGTAGTCGAGGTTATTCATAGATCACGGGGTGCTTCCATGACCGCCCCGCCGTCTACGGCGTTTGACGGGAGGTGACGATGGCGTGACGGGCGGTTCACCCTGCACCGCATCGGGTGGCGCAGTACGGGCAGTCGGGGCTATAGGGGCTGGTGCGCTGGGCGGTGGAGTGCCACGCGGGAGTTTGGGGCCACGCTCAACACGGGGCGGCGCGGCCTCTTGTGTTGGCGCTGGCCAACGTGACTGGCGCGATACGGGCGGGGTCGCTGCAGCAGAGGTCTTGGAATCGTCACTCGCTTCAAGCAGATCCAGATCTTCGGCTGACCTATACTGGTCAATCTCATCGCGAAGCTTGCGCCGTTCGCCCCGTTCGCGTTCAGGCGGGGCCGTGCGGCGCGGTGAGACGGTTGACGGCAACCCTTCGGCCTGGTGAGAACGGGCGGTCGCGACTTCCTGCGCGGTCGCAAGTTCCACCTGCGTCAGGTCGTAGGTCTCCTGCATACCACTGCTCGCCAATTGCACCAACACCTGTTGGGTCAGCACATGCTGATCCACCACCTCACCGGAGCCATCGGGGGTTTGCACCCAAGCCCCTTTGCGCGGCAACGCGGCGCGGAGGGCGACATACTGTTCGTGTTCATAAGAGAGACAGCAGAGCAGACGCCCGCAGATGCCGCTGATCTTGGTGGGGTTGAGGGGCAGATCTTGGTCTTTCGCCATCTTAATGCTGACGCGGGCATAATCGGGGAGGAACGAGGCGCAACAGAGCACGCGCCCGCAGGGGCCGAGGCCACCAAGGAGCTTGGCTTCGTCGCGGGGGCCGATCTGCCGCAGTTCGATCCGGCTCTTGAAGGTACGCGCCAAATCACGTACCAAGAGGCGAAAATCAACCCGTTTTTCAGCGGTGAAATAAAAGGTGAGGCGCGATCCGTCGAAGCTATACTCGGCCTTGACCAAGTGCATCGGTAACCCGTGCTCGATGACCTTCTCGGCGCAACGGGCCAGCACCTCGTTGTGGCGCGCTTGGAGGACGTGGAGGCGTTCGAGGTCGGTGGGTTCGGCGCGACGCAGCACCGGTTTCAGTTCGCCTACAATCTCGCTCTCGGCAACCTCGTGAGGCGCATAGACGACGCGGGCCAACTCTAGGCCGCGTGCAGTCTCAACAACGACGTGCTCATTTGGCAGCAGCGCTAGTTCGCAAGGATCAAAATAGTAGATTTTGCCGCTGTCTTTGAAGCGGATGGCGACAACAATGGGCATGATGACCAGCTAACTCTCTTGGGTAGATTTTAGGCACTACCGCAAAAGTAACGCTGTGAGCTTTGTCACGCTGAGCGGAGCGAAGCGTCCCGGCGGACATTGTGGATGCCGGGACGCTTCGCTTCGCTCAGGGTGACAGCGTGCCTTTTGCGGTAGTGCGATTTTAGATTGCAGACCCCAACCCCTAACCCCCATCCCCCATCCCCCATCCCCCATCCCCCATCCCCTTTACTTGGGGCCGATCACCTTGAAGGCGCGCACGCGCTGTTGCTTGCCTTTGAGCTGGAGTTCGCCCATCTCTTGCAGCTTGAAACTGGCTTCAACGAAGGTGGCGGTATCTTGGCCAATGAAGACGCTCCCCGGCTCGGCGGTGCCTTCGAGACGTGAGGCGGTGTTTACGGTGTCGCCGATAGCAGTGTATTCAAGGCGGTGGCGGGTACCAAAAAAACCGGTGTAGGCCGTGCCGGTATTGACCCCAATACGGATCATAAAAGTCTTATTCGCTTCCCACTTGCTGACGAGCCGTTGTTGGGCGATTTGCATTTCGAGCGCGGCGGCCACGGCTCTGAGGGCGTGTTGCTCATCAACAGGTTCATCGGGGAGGCGCGGTGCCCCAAACACCGCCATGATACCATCGCCGATATATTTGTCGAGCGTCCCATTGTGGCGGAAAACCACCTCGGTCATTTCGTGGAGATACTCGTTCAGGAGGTCTTGCACTTCGTGGGCCGAAAGGCGTTCGGAGAGGGAAGTGAAGCCTTTGATGTCGGCGAAAAGCACCGAAACCATCTGCTCCTGGGCTTCCCAGAGCGTGCCGTGTTCGGCTACGTAGCGGGCAAGGGCGTGGGCGACATTGGGGGAGAGGAAGCGTTCGAGGTTCTGGCGCAGTTGGCCCTGTTGGCGCAACTCCTCCGTGAGGCGGGCGCGCTCAATCGAAACGGCGGCAAAACTGGCGATAGCGGCGACGAGGTCGCGGTCGCGTTCACTAAACTTCTCGCGGCCCGCCGAGTCGAGCAAAATCACGCCGATGGCGTTGCCTTGCAGCAAAAGGGGTACGCAGATAGCCGAGCGGATATTAGCGCTGATGATGCTGTTGGCCCCGGCAAAGTCAAGGCGGGCATCGCGGGTGAGCACCGCCTCGCCGCCTTCCAGTGCCTTGCGCACAATGCTGCTAGAAATCGCCACATCGCCGGTGCCGGTAGGCAGAATGACCCGGGGGACCAACTCGGCACCCTTCCGTAGCAGCAAAAAGCCCCGTTGGGCGGGTACCACGCGCATCACCTCTTCCATCACCAGATCGAGCAGTTCACGAAAATCAAGCACCTGGTTGATGCACATGCCGATTTTGTAGAACTCTTGGAGATCTACTGGCTCGAGGCGTAGCTCTTGGGTCTTAATCGCCCGACTGTCGGAGGTGAGCGGTAAATAGCGATTGTCATCAAGAACGACGCTTTGGGCGGCCCGATCCTCGAAATGAAGTTCAAACGGGCCGACGCCGATGACATCGCCATCGCCGAGTTGTTCTTCCTTCACCCGCAAGCGGTTGACGGTGACCCCATTGCGACTCTCAAGGTCAATCAGCCAAACTTGGCGGCCACGCAACTCAATGCGCGCATGTTTGCGCGAAACAATCGCGTGGTTGAGGACAATCTCGTTATCGAGCTGACGGCCAATGGTCATGCCCCGCGTTGTGACCGCGAAAGCACGCAACTCGCCGTTAACTGTGACCGTTACACGGGCCATAGACAACTCCGGGGTGCGGGGCGGCTGGTGTTCACTTTAATTGGGGTCGTTGGCGTGAACAAAGAAGCGTAGGCGGGGTTGCCACGTTCACGGGCCTATGATAGCACCCGCACCGAGGGAGGGCAAGGGCAGCGCGCCCTAGTTTCAGCGCTGATGCAAAGTCCGAGTACGCCAGGGCCTACCCGTTCACGGATTGGCTGATGAACTTTGCTTTTTTAATCCGGCCACGCTGATCTGGCTTTGGCGCAACAGGTTTGCCTGCATGTATACGGATCTTTTAGGTGAAGCTCATAAGCCACCCCGTGACCTTGATCGTGAAGGTCGGCGGCAAAATGTTCGCCCTCGTCCCACTGACGGCGTTCCCCGTGCGGCTTTCGCTGCAAGTTGATCCGAGCTACGGCGCACTGTTGCGGGAAACGTACCCCGCGATTGAGCCGGGCTACCACCTGAATAAGCAGCACTGGATAACGCTGACGCTCGACGGGAGCGTAGAAGCAGGGCTGGTGCAAGCGCTGATTGACGAATCGTACCGCCTGGTGGTGCGTGGGCTGTCGCGTGCCGCCCGCGCACAATTGGCGGCAGAAACGGGTGGCCCAGGCTGAGGAAAGCGGTCACTACATCTGAACGGGCTGTGGCGGTCGCGGGGCGGTGAACGGCGAGGACGGGGCGGATCGCCCCATCCTCGTCCCGACCGGGCTGCGCCAAGGTGCTGACTTTTGGTGCGTAGCCATAGAACAGCAAACCCAACAGGATCTCGGGCGCAGAGGGTTGACCGCCCCGTAGTCCGTAGCGTCCATAGATTGCCGTCAGATCCAGGTGGTCGGGCGGCAAGCAGTCGCCCAGCCACACCTGTACGTCCAAGGTCGCTTCGTAGTCGGCCGTTTTGAAGCTACGTCTCATACCGACCAGTGTAGCACTAGCCTGCCGGTTTCAGGCTTCTCTCCGAC
>CAIRDL010000134.1 GCA_903877345.1 uncultured Oscillochloris sp.
ACGCTCTCGACGCGGCTCTGCGCCTCTTCGCGGGTGAGAACGCCCCGGCGCTCAAGTTCGCGTGCCCACAGTTCCCGCACCGTCGGGTGATTACGGATCTTTTCGTACATGCGTGGCTGCGTGAATTCCGGCTCGTCGCCTTCGTTATGTCCCCAACGGCGATAGCCCACCAAATCAATCAGAAAATCCTTCTGGAACTTCTCGCGGTACGCCCAGGCCATGCGGGCCACCGCAATGCACGACTCGGGCGCGTCAGCATTCACATGCACCACCGGCATCTCAAAGCCACGGGCCAAATCCGAGGCGTACAGGGTCGAGCGCGAGTCGGTATAATCAGTGGAAAAGCCGATCTGGTTATTTAGAATAATATGGATCGTTCCGCCAATATGATACCCCGTGAGCCGCGACATGTTCAGCGTCTCGGCAACAATGCCCTGACCAGGGAAGGCGGCGTCACCGTGGATGAGAATCGCCAGCGACTCCTTCTCATCTTCCTGGGGATAACCAGGGCGCGTGCGCTTCTCCTGCGCGGCGCGGGCGCGGCCAATAATCACCGGGTTGACATACTCAAGGTGACTCGGATTCGGTGCCAAAGTGATTGGCATCTCCTTCACGCCACTCTCGCGGTAAGCTTTACGTGCCCCCAAGTGATATTTCACATCGCCAGTCCATCCCAGGTAGGTATCTTTCGTATAGTCAGGGGTGATAAACTCAGTAAGAATTGACGAGTACGGTTTCCCCAGAATATGGGCCAACACATTCAGGCGACCGCGATGGGCCATGCCGATCACCACTTCTCTGGTGCCCGCCACCGCAGCATTGCGGATGATCGCGTCAATCACCGGCACCAACATGTCATTCCCCTCAATGGAGAAGCGCTTTTGGCCGGGGAACGTCTTATGCAGGAAACGCTCAAAGCTCTCAACCTCGGTCAGGCGGTCGAGCAATTCGCGTTGCCGGTCGGCATCAAAATTCATGAAAAAGGAGCGACTCTCGGCGGCTTCACGGATCCAGTTCCGCTCCCCAAACTCCTGGATCTGATCCGTCTCGTAGCCAATCGGCCCCGAGTAAATTTGGCGCAACCGTTCGACACCCTCGGCAGCATTGCGGATTTGACTGGCCAACGGGCCGCGAATAATATGGGCGGGCAGCGCCGCCAAATCCGCCTGCGCAACCCCATGCGAAGCCAGTTCAAGCCCCGGATCGCCGGGCGGATCGCTCCCCAACGGGTCAATGCGCGCCGCGAGGTGCCCCAACTCCCGCAGGTACCGAATCAGGCGGGCCGCGCCGACCACCCGCGTAACCTCAAGCGGCGCCTGGGCCTCCTCGGTTCCATCGCCCGCCTGGGGCGGTTGCCACTGGGCGAAAAAAGCCCGCGTACTCGCATCCACCGTTTGGGGGTCGGCGAGGTAGCGCTCGTAAAGCTCCATCAAATAGCCAGCGTTCGGGCCGTGGAAGAGGTTCCAAGCACTCATGAGCTGATCTTTTTTAGTCCTAAGACGAGGGTTCAGGCCACTTTACAGTCTTGGTTAGCGCACGGCTTCCTGATGCGCTCGACCTGAAACTTGGCCCCTGAGACCTTGTCTTAGGAACGCCACCCAACAGCACCGGCCAACGGCCCTTATTGTACCACGGGCAATAAGGACGCCCTTTGTGTCTGCTGTCACGAGCCTCGGCGCAAACCCTGAAACCTGAAGCCCGACCCCTGAAACCTCGGTTGAAGCGGTATCACCCAATCTTCAGGGTGCCATCAGACTCACCAAACAGTTACCTCACGGCACCTCGCTCTGCGCTAGAGTGAAGCTACACCAGTTCGCTTTGAGCAAGCCGCATTAGTCCGTAAAGTAAGTCTTCTGGTACACGTGCTGGCTTCGACAAGCTCAGCCAACGGACGCTGGCTGAGCTTGTCGAAGCCAACGGATGTGATGGGGCAATACAAGAAAACTTACTTTACGGACTACTTATAGCAATCCTATTGGAGTTGTTGCGTGGAGTCAAGGCTTCAGCCGGATAGGGCCGCCTAAAGGCTCGACTCCTTTTCATAACCTGTGTAGGATTGCTATATGCACACAGGAGGCCGTTATGGGAACGTACACGTGCTTTTTGCTCTTGGCGTTCGTGGTTTTGCTCGGGCTTTTTGGCCTGTTCGTGTGGGGCATCATCTGGCTGATCGAGCATCTGCAAGGGTCGAACACCCGCACGGCTGCGGTGCTGCCCCCACGGGGCGTTGCGGTCGCTGAGTTGGCTGCCGCGCCCCCCGACTTTGTTGCGCTCGATCAGCTTGTGCTGCTCTGGGGCAGCACCGGCCTCCTCTCCCCCGAGGTGGTCGTCCGCGTACGCGCCCTCATCGCCCACGAGCAAACGCTGGCAATGATGCCCCCCACCATGCAGGTGGTGCCAACGCCACCAGTGCCCGCGCAACCGCCCCAACAGATTGCGGCCCCAACGGTTCCCCAGCCCGTTGCGCCAGTGAGGCCAGCCGTCGTGCCGCCGGTCGCTGCGCCGCCGGTGCCGCCCGTTGCTGCGCCAGTGGTGCCAGCCATTGTGCCGCCCGTTACGCCGCCGGTGATGCCAGCCGTTATGCCGCCAGTTGCGCCGCCGGTGCCGCCCGTCGCGCCCCGTGTTGCCCGACCGGCGCTGGGCGCGGCGCTCTTGGCGCTGGGCACCCGTCGCACGCTGCTCTTCCTTGGCACCTTCCTGCTGCTCATGTCCAGCCTGACGCTGGTGATTTTTAACTGGACGAGCTTGGCCCCGTTGGTGCAGTTCGCCATTCTGGCTGGCACCACAGGCGCACTCTGGGCGGGCGGCGCCTGGATGACTCGCCAGCCCGATCTAAAAACCGCCGGGCGCAACCTTGAGGCGGTTGCCGCCATGCTCATGCCAGTGGTCGGCTTCGCCCTCGGTCGCCCTGGCCTGCTCGACCTTGCGCCGCGCCCCGCGTGGCAACTCACCTCCGCACTGAGTTTGGGTGCCTACTTGCTCGCCACCTGGCGCACGCGCCGCTCGTTCTATAGCGGCGCGGCGGCATTGGCGGCGGTCAGTCTGCTCTTCGCCGTACTCGGCACCCTCGCCGCAGAATGGCAAATGGTGCCGGTACTTGCGCTGTTAGCCGCCCTACTGCCCATCGCAGCGCGCCTCCGAGCCAGTACCGCCCCGCAACTGGCCGAAGGGCCGCGCTGGGTCGCCCTCATTGGCGGGCCGGTCATCCTGCTAAGTGCCGCCATGCTCGCCTTGTCAAGTCCGGCGGGTAGTTATGCCTTCGCAGCGGCCCTCGTCGTCGGGACGATTTTCGGCGGGCTTGCCTACAGGTTCGAGGGGCGCGTCGCTTGGCTGTGGGCCGCCGTCGCGCTGCCGCCCATCGCCGTGCAGGTGGCACTCAACGCTGCCGACAGTTCTCTCGCCTTCCACGCCTTCGCCTTGGCGATCTGCGGGCTGATCTACCTTGGCCTCGTTGCCACCCTTGAAGATCGCCACCAGCCCGCCTTAGCACCACTCTTTACCGGTAGCCTCAGCCTTGGCTTGCTTACCCTGCCGTTGGTGGGCACAGACTTGACAGCAGCACGCCTCGCCCTTCTGCCACTGATGCTCAGCAGCACAAGCATCGTGCTGCTCGTCGAACGAGGACGATTGACTTGGCTCGGCCTCTGGCGTGCCAATCTCGCCACAATGAACCTTGCTGCTGCCGCCGGGATGCTCTTCGGCTGGCTCGGTGCCTTGCTCTTCGGGTGGACTGACAGCGCCTCGGTGAGTGCGCTGTGGCTGCTGCCTCTGGCTGCTGTCTACTTTGCGGGTGCCTACTGGTGGCCCGGACGATTGCGTGCCACCTATGACCAAGTGCTGCAAGTCGCGGGCAACCTGGTGGTGCTCCTCGCCGGTCTCACTGCGGTTGCTGATGAGCAAACGCAACTCGCGGGCGCACTGCTCATCGCGCTAATCTTCGGCGGACAAGCCGTGGCCCGCCGGATCTGGCCTTGGGCCGCACTCAGCCTGACGGCGGGTGCTTTGGCGGCTAGTTTCGCCGTGCAGCGCTTCATTCCCTTTGAACAACAACTCCAAGTTGGTACGCTCGTCGCCCTTGGGCTGGCGGTCGGCTATAGTCTGGCCGGCGAACGACTGCGCCACACCGCCCTGCGCTACTGGACGCGACCGGCGGTGGTTATTGCGCTCCTAAACGGGCTGCTCGCCAGCGCAAACGCTTTGTCCCAAATGGGTGCCGACCCCCGCCTCTTCACCGGCGTGTTCGTCGTTCTCGCCGCGCTCCTGGGTGCCCACACGGCGCTCTGGCGGCGGGGCGAGCTTGGCTACCCGACGGCGCTCTTGCTACTCGGCGCAACCTTGGTCGCCGCCCGCGAAGGGTTTTTCACGGGTTGGCAGCCAGCCTTCGGCGACCTCGGCTATGTGCTTAGCACCCTAGCACTGAGTTTCGCCCTCCTCGGCCAGGGCTTGCGGCGCTACAGTCGGGCCTACGCACTCCCTTATGAGCAGGTGGCTTTTGGCGTGTTGCCGGTGGCACCCTTGCTTGCAGGCACCGACCCGGCGCATCTCACGCTGACTTGGAGTAGCTTGGCGGGTCTCTACGGGCTGGCCTTGTGGCGCTACCGGCTGCCGTGGATGCTGGCGCTGGCCTTCGTCGCCCTCGACATGGGCCTGCTCCACGGGGCGGCTTGGCTGCTGCCGGGTGGCGACCCGGCGGGCGCGGGCTTGCTCTTGGCGATCGCCGTTGTGCTGCAAACCAGCGCGAGCATCTGGCTCAAAGGCCGACCGGCAGCCTTTAGCGCGGCGGGGCGCTGGGGCTACCTGAGTGCGGGCCTCGGCGGTGTCGGGGCGCTGGTACTGGCAGCGAGTAGCGCGGGCCATACCGCAATGGTGGCGGGTCTCCTCGCCATCCTCGTCGCCGTGCTCGTTTGGGTTGAACAGCGCGAAGCCCTGGCTTGGCTTGCGCTTGGCTTGGCGGCTCTAGCCCTGAGTCAACTGCACCGCTTCTTTGGCCTCACGCCAACGTGGGGCTTGCTAATGGGCTGCTTTGCGGCGTTGGCCCTCTATGGCGGCGGATGGGGCGTGCAAGCCCTAGCCAACCGAATTTCCCGCCTTGCACCCTGGCAGCGCCCGTTTGCCTACGGTGGTGGCGTGGCGGTCGTCCTGTTGCCGCTCTCCCTGGGCCTCGTCAGTCTGGGCGAACCGCTGTTCAGCAGCGTGGCCCTGTTGCTGCTCGGCCTCGGCGTTGCTCTGGTGGGCTGGCGTCAACGGGTGCCGCCCCTCGCGGGCGTGGCTCTCGCCATCTGGACGCTGGCGCTGGTGACTATCGGGCCAGCCCGCAACCCCACGGCATGGGCGGCGAGCGGGTCGTACTTGCTCTTGGGGCTGGCATGGACGATGGGCGGGGCGGCGCTGGCGCACCGCCTCAGCGCACAGCTACCGGGCGCAGCGCAAAGGATCGCCCCTGCCACAAGCTTCCCCCTGTCCATCTACGGTGCGACGGCGCTGGCAGGTCTCTTGGCAAGTTGGGCAGGACACAGTAGCGGTGGTCAGGCAGTGGTTTTCTTGGGGTTAGCGGCGTTGGCGGCGCTCATCGCCACGCCCGAACGGGCCGAAGTGGCGGCTTGGCTCAGTCTGGGGCTGGCATTGGTTGGTGCGGGCTTCGGCCACAACGCGCTAGGGCTAAGCTTCGTCTGGTCGCTGGCGTGGCTCGTCCTTGAACTGGTCGGCGTGAGTCTGGCGGGCTGGGGCGCGACTCTGGCGGGCTTTGCCCCGTGGCGACGACCGACAACCCTCGGGGCCACCGTCGCAGGTGTGCTGCTGACCATCCTCATCAGTACCTCGGCTATCGTCGGCCCGGTGCCACCCCTGACCTTCGCCCTGGCGAGTCTGGGGCTGTTTCTGGTGACGGTGGCGGTGCGCGAGCGGGAGTTGTACTACGCCTATGTGGCTGGGGCGGCGTTTGTGGCGGCGGCCCTCTGCCAACTTGCCGACTGGGGGTTGCGCGAACCGCAATGGTACGTGCTTCCGGCGGGCCTCTACTTGCTGGCGCTTGCCACCGGATTGCGCCGTTTCCAAGGGCAGCGGCGGGCCTCGCAAGTGGTGGAAACGGCGGCGGTGACGTTGTTGCTGGCGGTCACCTTTGCCCAAGCCATCCGTGAGGAGAACGGGCTGCTCTATTCGGTGGTGCTGTTTGGTGAAGCGTTGCTCGTCGCGGCCTACGGGATGCTGCTGCGGTTGCGGGTGCCCTTTGTCGGCGGTGTGGTCTTCTTTGTTGCGGGCGTGCTGTGGATGACGGTAGACACGGTGCGCCTAGCCAATCAGTGGGTGTTGCTCGGCATCGCGGGCCTGCTGATGGTACTGGCTTACGTCGTGTTGGAGCGCCACCAAGAGCGGTTGGTGCGAACGGGCCGCCGTTGGGTGACGCAACTCCAGAGTTGGGGGTGAAAGTCGGTCAGCGGGTGCATCCTGCTTGTCTAAGCTTGACCCGTGATGCGTGATCCGTGACGAGGCCGCAAGGCTCTAGCCCCGTGCAAGGCTTTGTAACGCGGCTGAAGCCGCTACTACGAATTGAATAGGCTGTAAAGCCGGATTGAAGCATGCCTAAACACTAACGCTGGCCCGAACCATGCCCAAGCCATGGTTCAGACCAGCGTTAATCTTTAGGTAAACACACCGCATTCTATTGCGGCAAATCTGTAATCTAGAATCTAAATGCGGCTAAACGTCTGTTGCAGTTGGCGCATCAGGCGACGATGCGGCCGACGACCTATGCGCGCCGCGTAGAAAGGGTCGGTCACGCAGAGCCGTCGGCGCACCCTGATGCTCCGCCCGGTGAAAAGCCCGCCTACGAAAGCCGTGAGGTCGGTGAAGGAGGCGATCTTGTCGGCGACGACCAGAACCCAGCCCTCGCGGGTGGTAGGGCGCGGGCCAAACGGGTACATGTGGCTGACAATCGCCTGCGAAACCGCCGTCGGCTCGCCAAGCTCAGCGGCGACTTGGGCGGCAATCGCCCCGTGGGTGGTCAGCGTGCCGAGACGCGAGTCGAGGTCGTGGAGGATGCCCGCCCGCGTGGCGGTGCGCTGGTCAGCCCCAAGAATAGGGGCAAGATAGTAGGCGTAGCGGGCCACGCGCAGCATGTGGTCGTGCTTGGGGACACTATGATGCAAGTGGTCACGGGTCTCGATCACGCGGGGGTGGGAAAGGAGGTCAGCAATGTCGGAGCTATTCATGGGTCGCAGGCCCTCCAGGGGGGCGGCGTTACTGTTTATGCTTCGGGCGCGCTATGGGCCGGATCGAGGGACGTATGCCGCCTTGACTACCTACGTTATAGTACCGCGTCGGGGCGCAGATTAACGTTGCCATGAGTCCCGTTTCTTCGTAGCAACTTGGGCTATGCGCTGCCCCTACCAACGGGTAAGCTACGGCGCGGGGATGTAGTGGGCCACACAGTCGAGAAGCTCGTCGAGGTCGAAAGGTTTAGCCAGAAAAGCGTCGGCACCTTGGGCCAGTAAGGTGCGACCGTCAGCGTTTGCCGAAAGCACGACCACCGGCACCGTCGCGTTGGCGCTCTCCCGAATGCGCCGGAGCACTTCGTCGCCGCGCATGAACGGCATCATCCAATCGAGGAGCACCATCCCTGGAGTTGCTTCGTTCAGTGCCAGCAAGCCACTCGGGCCATCGGGGGCCGCACGCACGACATAGCCCTCCTCGCTGAGCAAGCTGGTCAGCAGCTCGATCATCGCATAGTCATCATCAATTACGAGGATGGTACGAGGGCGAACCATAAGTAGTGCCAGGGGTTCAACGGTGAAGGACCCTTTTGCATTCTAGCATAAATCAATCGAGCGCAGATGGGAAAGGCAGACCAGCCGAAAGTGAGTCTGCCAGAAGCGCGCCGCCGGGGTATTCATCGGCTCAAAGTCTACGGCGCAACGGGTGTAGCCTGCCGCACGCGCCCAAGCCAACCCACGGGCAAGGAGCGTCGCCGCCACGCCTTGTCCGCGCCACACCGTTTTGGTAAAGGCACCGGTAATACTGGTGGTGCCGGGGTCATACACGACTGCGCACGTATTGATTGAGGCCGACCCAAACTTCATGAAGGCTACGACCTCATCACGTTCCCAGGCCGTCCAAAAGGCGTAGGTCGGATCAGCCAGTTCGTCGGCCAGGGCCGTGTGGTCACCGGATGGGTCAAGGGGCAGAAAGATCGGTGCGGCCATCAAGTGGTGGTGCAGGGCGCCATCCAGTTCGACCAGTTGAGGCAGATCGGCGAACGTGGCGCGGCGGATGGTCAATGGGCTGGGCGGGGTGACAAGCGGCGTTAAGTCGCGCACACCATCGGCAACCGCCAACCCGAAGCCCAACCAGTGCCACGCCTCGTTGGCGGCACTATCGTTGGCGAAGAGGCTTAGCCCGTGCAGACCGTAGCCTGCGGCGACCCACTGGTGAGCCATGTGGGCGTACAGGGCCGCATGGACTGACGCATCTACCGCCGGGTCAACGCCATTGGCCCACTCGGGGCTGAACACCCCACGACGACCCCGCAAGCGCTCGAGGTGATACGCCAGTAGGAAGCCCACGAGCCGCCCGTTGTGCAGGGCGACGGCACCCGCAGCGCGCTGGGCCATATCGTGCAGGCGCGGTAACAACGTGCGCGGCTCCGCAGAACACGCGGGCAGCGGCGGCACGACCCGTCGCAGGGCCGCGTAGCGTGCGCAGACGAGATCCGCCGCCGCAGGGAGGTGCGCTTCGGTAAGCGGCTGAATGGTGAGTGAGCGCATTGTCCCCTTTAGGCATGGTTCAGATTGCAGATTTGCCGCAACAGGATGCATTGAACCATGACACCACCGCAAAAGGAACGCGGTGGCGCATGGCATGCTGAGCGGAGCGAAGCCTCTCTCCCGGCTTCTTGGCAGACCCTTCGCTGCGCTCAGGGTGACATGACCGCGTGACGTTTGCGGTAGTGCCTAAAAGCTAAAATCCGCCTGACGCGGGCAATCCATACGCGCTGGCGACTTCGCGCAGGGCGTGAACCAGTTCAATTGAGGCTTCAATCTCGTCCTTGTGGATCGAGACACTCTCGATATTGACCCCAAGCGGCAGCCGTTCGGCAAAGCCTTGGTCGAGAATCGTCCGCAGGATGGTGCAGCAAATCTGGATTGAGCGCCGAAAAGGTGCCGGGTCACTGAGCAGCGCGGCTTCTGTTGCGGGCGCAAGGGTGACGCCCAACCACTTGATGAAGTTCAGGGTCTGCGGACGCCCACAGGGCGAAAAGGTCAGAATGATCCGGCGCGGCGCGACCTCTGCTGCGGCACAGGCGGCGACGTAATCGCTCAACAGCTTCAGCGTTGGCGCGGGGTCGTAGACCACTTGCGAGATGAAGTAGCGGCAGCCACGTTCGGCCTTGTGCAAGAGCCGCTGGCTCTCGTCATACGCGGGCGAATGGCGTTCGGCAATTACGACGCCGCCCAGGGTTGGCCCGCCGATTTGGGCCGCCGCCAACTGGAGCGCCCGATCCACCGGCAGCGTGTCCGGGGCGGGATTGGGCGTCGAGGAGCCGACCAATGAGAGGTAGTTGATCCCATAGTCGGCCTTCGTCTCGTCAAGCCACGTCAGCCAACGCGCCTCGCTGAAGTTCACCACAACTTTGTAGGTCAGCGCCTGCACCCCGGTGAGCAACTGTAGCCGTTGGGCGTAGGCGCGGGGTTCGAGGGTCGGGAGAAAAGGGAAGGGGCGCGGGACATCCGTGCGGTCGTGTTCGTCTTGCACATCATAGACGACCAAGCCGTCTAGGCCCAACGGAATCACGCGCTCGGCCAGTTTCGTTGCCGCCGCCGTGACCCGGGCGGGCGGGGCATCGGCGCGGGGCGGCGTAGTACCGTAGAGCGTGATGAATGTACGGGGGTCAAGGAGGCGACCGCGCAGGGCGTCACCAATGCTCATGCAAGGCTCCTAGAATGGGGGCGGATGCGCTCGGTTGAGGCGATTTACCGGGCTATTGTAGCACACCTGTATGTATCTCGCAATCGCATACCGTTCAAGGTCGTGCGACTGAGCAGATTGCTCTACAATGGGGCCAAGCCTGGGCATCTGTCCTGCCGTGCCTGATACTTTACAGGAGGCTTTATGGTTTCATTCCTACGCTGGATGGCGCTGGTGATGCTCAGTACGCTACCCCTCGCGGCGTGTGCGCCGCTGTCACCGCCGCCCGCTGCCGCGAGTGTCGGGCCGCAGACGATGCTGCCTGACGCTTATGCCATCGGCAATCCCACGTTAAGTGAACTCTATGTTGCGCCTACTGGTGCCGACACGAATCCTGGAACTTCCGCAACCCAACCGCTTCGTACCTTGACAGAGGCATGGGCACGGGTGCCGCTAACGTCTTCGACTACTGGCTACCGCATCAATCTGCTGCCTGGTGTCTATCCGTGAGAGCCAGGTGAGCCTGACGCCTGCAACAACTTTTTCAGCGACCGTACGGGTACTTACGCTTTCCCCGTCATCATCAGGGCGGTTAATGGGCCGGGAAGCGTCATCCTCCGTGGTGGCCTGAATCTCCGTAAGGTGCAGTATCTCTACTTGCTTGATTTGACCCTGGTGGGCGGCGGGGCGTTACCGACGAATAGCGCGGGCAACAATCTGCTGCATCTTGACGCAAGCAGCCATATCCTGCTCCGGGGCTTGCAAGTACGTGGCCCGGATTGCCCCACTGATGCTTGCAACAACTTACAGGAAGTGCTGAAGGTCAACCAGACGGACTACCTGTATGTGGAAGGGAGTGAGTTTGGCGGGGCTTGGCACAGCACGGTAGATTATTTTGCCGTGCAGTACGGCCACTTTTTGCGGAACCGTCTGCACACCGCTGGTCAATGGTGTATGTACGTGAAGGGCGGTTCGGCCTACCTGCGGATCGCGGGCAATGAGTTCTTTAGCTGCCAATTGGGCTTTCAGGCGGGCCAAGCTGCGAACCTGGCGATGATGCGGACACCTTGGCTGCATTACGAAGCCTACGACATTAAGTTCGTCAACAATCTGTTGCACGATCTCCCTGGGGTGGGGATGAGCGTTGCGGGCGGCTACAACATTCTCTTGGCGTACAACACGCTATACCGTGTCGGTACCGACACCAACACCGGCTACGGATTGGTGCAACTCGTCCACGGCGAACGGAACTGCACGCCGACCGATGAGCTACCAGATCCAGCGCCTACTTGTCGTGCCTTTGCGAATCTAGGTGGTTGGGGGCCAACGGCGTACAGCGAATCGTTGCCCGCCATTCCCAATCGCAATGTCTTCGTCGCTAACAACCTCGCCTACAACCCCGCGCCCGGACGCACACTGTATACGCACTTCTCCCTTGCAGGGCCAATCGCGCCGCCTGCCGGTTTTGTCAATGTGCCAAACCCGGTCACCACTGACGATAACCTCGTGTTCACGGGCAATCTGATCTGGAACGGCCCGCCCGAGCATCCCCTTGGCGTAGAAGTGGCCTGTTTGCCGAGTAATCCGACCTGTAACGAAACGCGCATCCGGGCCGAGAATACGATTAACACGGTGGAGCCACGGCTCGCCAACCCGGACTGTGGCGATTATCATCTGGACGTCGGCAGTCTGGCGGTGCCAAACACGACGATGCCGCCTGGCTTTCCTGCTTGGGGGCCATTCACGCCGGTCGTGCCTGACGGCACCCTGGCGAACCAAGTCACCGATGATTACCTGGGCCTCACGCGAGGTGCGACGAGCCCGCCGGGAGCTTACGCGACCCGTGTGCTCGCCCACGGGTGTACCAAGCAGTTTTTGCCCACGGTGACGCGCTGAGCGCAGGGCTGATGCAAAGTCGCTTTTTGCCTCTCTCCCGCTAGCGGGAGAGAGGCAGGGGGTGAGGGCTGGCGCGGCAACAGGACTTTGCAACAGCCCTACCGACGACACGTTTCCTACTTGCCCCTTTCTGTTCGATGTTCTATAGTAGGCGGCAATGGTTCCGGTATCGCCATGCGCCTCGTAGCGCACAGAAGAGGTATCCTATGTTCGCCACGCTGTCCGCCTCCACGTCGCGGCCCGCCCCCGTCCGTTGGGTTCCCTTGTTCCCGTTGCTGCTCGCACTCCTACTCCTCCCGCTCGTCGGTTCGCTGCCTCCCGTCGCCACGCCCCTGCACGTCGTTTCCCCCCCGGCTACCTTGCCCGCCCCCGTCCGCTTGTCGCACTTTGCCCAACTTGGGCAAGCTGACCCCGCGTATCGGCTGCACGCCGCCGCCGATGGGAGCCTCCAAGCGCCGACCCTCGCCGGGTTGCCCTTAACCCTCGACGCGACAACGCTCCGCATCGGCGATGCCCAGCCCATGTGGGCCTGGACGCTCAGTGGTTGGGGCCGCGCCGCAACGCTGACGGCACCCACCGGCGCAACGCCCGCTGTCCTTCAGGCCAACCAAGCGCGCTTCGCCCTCAACGGGATCGAAGCTTGGTACATCGCTGGCCCCGGCGGC
>CAIRDL010000135.1 GCA_903877345.1 uncultured Oscillochloris sp.
CGCCAGTTATGTTGACTTGGAGCGCGAGCGGGCTGAAGCCGAAACCGCCCGCACCGAGGCGGAGGCGGCTCTCGCTACCGCTGAGGCTCGCGCCGAACGCCTTGCCGAACGCCTGCGCGCCTTGGGGGTTGACCCCGAAGCCTAGAGAGGTACGCCGATGGCGCTGCTTGCGCCCCTTGCCCTGCTTGGTGCTGCTGTGGTCGGCCCGCTGATTGTGGCGCTTTACCTGCTGAAGCTGCGCCGCGAGGAGCGGGCGGTCGCCTCGACGTTCCTCTGGCAGCGCATGGTGCGCGATGTCGAGGCGAACGCGCCCTGGCAGAAACTCCGCCGTAGCCTGTTGTTGCTGCTCCAACTCTTGCTCATGCTGCTGCTGGTCTTCGCTCTCGCCCGTCCCTTTTTTGCGACTCAGGGCGTCAGCGGGGCCAACCTGATCGTGATTATTGACCATTCCGCCAGTATGGCTGCCGTTGATGAAACGCCCTCACGCCTGGAAGCCGCCAAGGCTCAGGCGATGCAACTGATTGATCAACTGCCTGACGGCGGACGGGCCACGATTATCGCAACTGGCGGCACGCTCCAGGTACCCGCCGCCGCCACGACTGACCGGCGCGAGTTGCGTTCCGCCATCGAGACGATTCATGGCAATAACGGTGGCGGCTCCGACTTGGCCCAGGCGCTGACGCTGGCGGCGGCGTTGGCAGCGCGTGAAGCGGACAGCGAAGTGGCGATTATCTCCGATGGCAACGTGACGCTGCCCAGCGATTTGCGGATGCCCGCCCCGGTCAGCTATTTCCCGATTGGGCGTAGCAGCGCGAATGTGGCGATCAGCGCCATCGCGCTTCAGCCGGCCACCGCCGGACAGACGCTGTTCGTTCAGGCCACGAACTACGGCGAGGCACCGGTGAGCCGTCGCCTTGACGTATACCTCGACGGCGCGATCTTTAACGCCTATAAACTCAGCCTTGACCCTGGCCGCGAGCAGAGCATTGTGGTTGAAATTCCTGCCCAGGTACAGGTGGTGGAGGCGCGGCTCGATGGGACGGACGCCCTGCCGTTGGACGACCGGGCTTTTGCCGTCAGCACGCTCGGTGACGCGCTCAATGTGCGCCTCGTCAGCGGCGGCAATCGCTTTCTGGCAACTGGGTTGGCTTTGCTGCCGGGGGTGAAGGTGACGACGGTGCCGAGCAGCACGACGACCTTCACCGAGACGGTGGCCCAGGTGCCGGTGACAATCCTTGATGGGGTTGTTCCGCCTAACCTGCCGCCGGGCAATCTGCTCTTCCTTGGCCCGGTGCGCTCAACCGACTATTTCTCGGTGACGGGCGAAATCGAGTACCCTGCGGTGCGTCCGGTGGGCGGCGACGACCCGATTCTGCGGAATCTCAGTCTGAGCGAGGTGAGTGTGTTGAAGGCGGCACGCCTCGTGACCGGGAGTTGGGCGCGCACGGTGGTGGATAGTGACGGCACGCCGCTCCTAGTGGTTGGTGAGCGTGAAGGGCGGCGCATTGCTGTCTTAGCTTTTGACCTGCATAATTCAGATCTGCCGTTGCAAGTGGCGTTCCCGCTGCTGCTCTCGAACCTGATGAACTTCCTGGCTCCTGGCAGCGGTGCCGAGGCCGCACAACTTCTACCGGGCCAACCCTTGGCGCTCCAAGTGGATGCCGCCGTCAGCGAGGTGCGCGTGACTCGCCCCGACGGTACAACGGTGAGCAGTACGGGCGACCAAGTGCAAATCCGGGACGGCCAAGCGATCTATGCTGGCACCGATGGCCTCGGGGTTTATACGGTCGAGGTGTACCGGGGGAGCGAAGTGTTGGCGCGGCATCGCTATGCCGTGAACCTCTTCGCCCCGAACGAGTCGCGGATCGCGGCCCAGCGTGACTTGAGCATTGCCCAGACGAGTGGCGTCCAAAGCACGGTCGCCCGCGAGCGTGACGGTCGCCAGGAGATCTGGCGCTGGGTGGCGTTGGTGGCGCTGGTCGTTTTGCTGATCGAGTGGCTGGTTTACCAGCGCAACGGCCTAAGTTACCTGCGCGAACGTTGGCGGCAGCGGGGCAAAGCGGCGGTGAAACCACGCTAAGGTGAGGGTTCAGGTGCCGGGTTTCAGGGTTCAGCTTGAACGCATCAGAAAGCCATGCGCAAGCCCAAACAGGAAAGTAATTGCGAACCTTGTTTAAACCCCTGAGACCGAGACGCGGTAGGGACTAATCAGGGCCAGTAGGATGCGCTCCGCCAAGGGGGCGCTTCGTTATTTTGGCCTAGCGGCGGAATCTGCTCAGATATAACCTTGCCAGCCTTCACAGACGGGTGTACATGGAGCTTCACCACAAAACCATGTGCGTCCCATATGAAAGGCTGGCGGGACGTGTAGCTTCCCTGATGCGTTCGCCCCAACCCCCAACCTAGCGCGCCAATCTGAAGGTTGCCACGCGAACGACATTGCTCTTCAAACCCTGGCCGACGATGCTCCAGTTGCCGAGAGGGTCTTGTTCCAGGGTGCGAAAGCCGATGAGCACGCCGCCGTCGCTGTTTGCGGTGGCCTTGTAGGGCAGAGCGCGTACGGTGCCATTAGGCAGATTGAACCACAGCGTCACCAGTTCGCCCGCCCGGTAGCCGCGAGCCTCAAAGCCCTGGGTGGTGCCGGGCGCAACCGGGTTGGGATAAGCGCGGGCGAAGGTATCGGCGGGCGTGGGCGACTGCACACAGTTCTTCGAGTCGCCCTCGGCGACGGGATTGGTCGGCGGGGCGGTACTCGCCAAGGCCGGGCGCAATTGGCACGGCACTTGGTAACTGCCCAACGTGCCGAGATTGACCCGCGTGCCCACCAACTCGAAGCGCCCGCGCTCGAAGTATTGCACCAGATAGTTGCGCCCGTCGTCAAGGCGCTGCACAAACTCCTCGCTGAGCGGATAGCCAAAGGTGAGCAACCCGCCGCGCCGTTCCCAGAAATTGCGGAACTCGCCACGGAGGGTGTGGCCGGTTTCGGGGAAATAGCGCAGACCAGGAGCGCGCACCGCCGCAACCGCCGGGAAGCCCTGACCCGTAGCGGCGAGATATTCGCGCCCAATCAGGCCCAGATTCACATATGCGGTGTTGCCGACTACGTCAAGCTCAAAGCGTGCCCGCTCAAAATACTGTGCCACCCGCCCGTCGCGCTTCTGGTAGAACTCTTCCGAGACGGGATAGCCAAAAAGCTCGACCCCGCCGTTGCGCTCCCAAAAACTGCGGAACGCGCCGCCGAGGAAATGCCCGGTTTGCGAGAAGTAGACCTTACTCTGGGCCTGGGTGGAGGCCACCGGCAACACGGTGAGCAACATCACTGCTAGGAGAACCAGCGCCCTTGCCCATCGTCCACGTAGCTGGCTCATGAAAGCTCCTCGTTGCGTAGAAGGAAACCCGTTAGTGCGTAGCGAGTATAGCGCATCACGCCAGAGCCGACAAGCGTTGGAGGTGCGACCGTTACACCCTGGGGACTACCTCCCCCAACCCCTCCGGCGGCCAGTCGAGCACCTGCCCCCGGCAGATCTGCGCC
>CAIRDL010000136.1 GCA_903877345.1 uncultured Oscillochloris sp.
AAATCCTGCTTAGCTTCCTCTTGCCCCGCCACATCGGCGAACGTCACCGTCGGCTTATCACCCGTAAACATGCGCGCCCGGCTCTTGCCGAACGACATGGCTTGGTTATTTGAGCCTTGGGCTTGGCGCATAAAGAAGATGAAAAAGCCGATCAGCAAAATAGTGGGCAGCAAGATCGTAAAGATACTCAGCAGGCTACCCCAAGCGGGCGCGGGCAACACCTTCACATTCACCAGTTGCTTGCCGCCACTATCGGACAGAGTGACGCCGTAGTTGGCGAGCAGCGACATCACACTATCGCTCGACTCGATGCGCGAGCGGTACTCGGTACCATCGGTATAGGTAACGATAACCTGCTCATCGCCCGCTTGGGCCTCAATCTGCTTGACCCGCCCGGCCTTCGCGTCAGCAATCACCTCGGCGATGCCCTTTTCGCTACTCTGGGTGTTGGACGACCCAAAATATTGAAAAAAGAGCGCCAAGGCCGCGACCAAAATGATCAGATAGACAAAACTATTCTTTAGCCAGCGATTGTCGCCCATGCGTTACATGTACCCTTCCTGGAGCGAAGCCCCTCTTGATGTAGGCGCGGCGTATGACCAAAGCGACACGCGGGGTGACGCTGTAGCGCAAGTATACCAGACGGGTTCCGGCCCTTCAAGGGAACCAGATCACACCATGTTGGTGATCTAGATCACCTAGCACAACTTTTGACGGCGGACGGCGGACGGTTGACGGCTGCTCCCCCGACCCCCGACCCCTGCCCCCCGACCCCCGACCCCTGCCCGCCCCTACGGCAGATAGATCTTGGCTTTCAGCACCCCGATGTAGGGCAAATTGCGATACCGTTCAGCGTAATCGAGACCGTAGCCGACCACGAACGCATTGGGAATATCGAAGCCCACGTAGTCTACGGGCACAGTGGCGGTGCGGCGCTCTGGCTTATTGAGCAGCGTGCAGATACGCAGGCTCGCCGGGTTCCGTCGGAGCAACTGACTGCGGAGGTAAGCCAGGGTCATGCCGCTGTCAATAATATCCTCGACAATCAGCAGGTGTTGCCCCGCAATGTCGGTGTCGAGATCCTTCAGGATGCGTACCACGCCGCTTGACTCGGTGCTGGCCCCATAGCTAGCGACCGCGATGAAATCAAACCCCACCGGTCGGGTGATGGCGCGGGCGAGATCCATCATGAACATCGCGCAGCCCTTGAGTACGCCCACCAACAGCAGCTGATCCTGCTCGTGGTAATCAGCGGTGATCTGCACACCCAACGCCCGCACCCGGGCTTGGATCTGCGCCTCGGTGATAAGCACCTGCTCCATATCGGCGTGCATCAGACAAGCTCCTTGGTTCGTGACCTGTGATGCGTGATGCGTGACCTGTGATGTGTGATGTGTGATGCGTGATGTGTGATGTGTGATGCGTGATGCGTGACCCGTGATGCGTACTGCGTGACCCGTGATCCGTACTGCGTGACCCGTGATCCGTACTGCGAGACCCGTGATCCGTGACTCGTGATCTGTTAGGGCACCGCCCAGTCACGGATCACGCATCACGGATCAAAGGGTTCTGCTGTAGTGAATCTACAATCCAAAACCCCATCCAGCCCCACCCAAAGCGGCTGTTCGGTCGCAGGCCCCGCCAGAAACCGTGCGTCGGCGCGCAGTCCCGCCACCCAAACCACCGCGCTGGGCGTTGCCAGAATGGGCCAAGCAGCGCGGAGGCGGCGTGGCAGTTTGCGATCAACGAAGAAGTCTTGGAGTTTACGGCTACCCACGCCCCCGGCGGGGCGAAAACGGTCGCCGGGACGCCGCCGCCGCAACATCAAGGGGCCGTCGAGGGTTGCAGCGTCAAGCGCGACCCACCAGCGTCCTGGCGATTCAGGAGCCGTAGTGCCGACGACACAACGCCAGCGACCGAACGTTGTGCTGCCCGGCGTCACGAGAGGCAGCCTTTCGTCCGCCAGTTGTGGCTCGTCAACTAGGCATGAATCGCCCGGACGGATCAGCCACAGCCCCGCATGATCCACCTCAAGCCGCAGATCACGGCCCAGGCCCAACGGGCGACTGTGCTGCGCTGCGGCAGCCCGCGCCGCCTCAATCTGCGCCAGACTCAGCTCAGCCGCGCCCAAGCAAGTCGTGGCCCGGCGCAAGGCGTAGCGCTGTAACGCCGGGTGGAGCGTCTGCCAGACAGCACGATGCAGCAGCAGCGCCCCTGGAGCTGCCGCAACCAACCTCGGCCAAACCGCGTCGAGTTGGGTCTGGATAAAGTCATAGTCGTCGGCGCAAACCTGGGCGGTACGCCCCAGTGCGGCCACGAGGCGCGGGTTCTCGGCAGCGAGCGTGGGCAACAACTGCCGCACCCGCGTTCGCGCATAGTACGATGCGCGGTTGCTTGGATCGTCAGCCGGGGCAAGTTGATGTTCAGCACAATAGGCCGTAACCTCAGCCCGTGGTGTGGTGAGCAAAGGTCTGATCAGCGCACTGCCAGCCCCAGGTAGCCCCAGCGCCGCGCCCCACTCGCACCACGGCACCACGGCACGCATCCCGCGCAACCCAGTCAGGCCAGCGCCGCGCAGCGTATGGAGCAGCACCGTCTCGGCTTGGTCATTGGCTTGGTGGGCGACCACCACCGCAGCAGCACCTAGCGCCAGCGCCGTGGTAGCGAGAAATGTGTAGCGGGCGCAGCGGGCGGCAGCCTGAAGCCCTTCGCCGCCAGTGCGGGCGAGGGCGGGGACATCACGTTGGACAATGGTGATAGGAACGCCCCACAGCGCTGCCGTAACCGCGACGGTCGCCGCTTCGGCCTGCGCTTGTTCGCCGCGCATCCCGTGATCCAGATGAGCAACGTGGAGCGCAGGGCCACCCGTGGCACGCAACGCGCACAG
>CAIRDL010000137.1 GCA_903877345.1 uncultured Oscillochloris sp.
CTGGCCGGCTACGACGTGAGCAAGGTGCCGATGGCGCAGATCTGCCGGGGGCAGGTGCTCGACTGGCCGCCGGAGGGGTTGGGGGAGGTAGTCCCCAGGGTGTAACGGTCACGTTCGGCATCCAACCGTATGCGATTCTCCCTGTACTACTTGGTCTCGGTGCCTTGATTCCGGTAGGCACCTATTTCCTCGGTCGCAGTGTGGTGGGGCAATCTGGTGGCCTGTTCGCGGGTCTACTGATGGCCCTAGATTTTGATCTGTCAAATTTCAGTAGTCTCTATATGACCGAAACCCTTTTCAGTTTTACCGTACTTGGCGGACTATTAGCGGCTCGTCAGCTCCGGGTCACGCGGCGTTGGCCGTGGGCGGTGGCGCTGGGCCTGTTCTTCGGCTGCGCGACCATCACGCGGGCCAACTTTGCCCCCTTCGTGGCTGTGGCCCTGCTCTGGATCAGCTGGTACGGGCGTGATCAGTTCTGGCCTACCATGCGCCACGTTGCTGTAGTGAGTGCGCTAGTGATTACGCTATGGGCACCGTGGGTGGTACGTAACTACCTTGTGTTTGGCACGCTCATTCCCTTCACCACCCAAGGGGGAAACGCATACGCCGGGATTTATAACGATGTGGTGACCCAAGACGCCTCCCGCGACTACGGCTCCTGGATCAATCACATCCCCGATCTACCAGCACGCCCTGGCCATGTTTGGACCGAGGTTGAGCTGGATCAATACCAGCGCGAGGAAGCCTTTACATGGATCCGCGCCAACCCTGGACAGGCGCTCATGGTTGCGCTGATGCAATTGGTTTATCTGTGGGAACCCATTGATGACCGTTGGAATTGGCTCCTCACTGTGGGCCTTGGTCTCCCGGCGCTGCTCGTCTTTACGCTGCGGCGGCGTCAGCCTGAATGCATCCTTTGGCTAACCCTCGTCGCAACCATAAGCGCCCTTGCCGTGGTCTCGGTGGGCGTGGCGCGCTACCAACTTCCTCTGCGCCCGATCTTAGCGGTGATGATGACGCTGTTCATCATAAATATTGTCCAGCGCTTTGTCACGTTGCGACAACGGCGCACGTCAGCTTAGGCAGATCCGCCGCTGAGGTACCTACACATGCACATCCTCATGCTCAACAACGAGTTTCCGCCCTTGGGCGGCGGCACCGGCACGGTGAACCGCGCTATTCTGCTGCGCCTCGCCGAGGTGCCGGGGCTGAGCCTTGATCTGGTGACGGCGGCCCTGGGGCGTCGCCCCGAACAAGCACAGTTCGCTGAGCGCGTGCGTATCTTCAAGGTGCCCGTCAGCAACCAGAATCTCCACCACTCCAGCAACCGCGAATTGCTGACCTACGCCGCCCTCGCGCTCCCGGCAGCTCTGCGGCTCCACCGGGCAACCCCGTATGATCTCGTCTTTGCGTGGAGTGCAGTGCCAGCGGGCGGGGTGGCGCTCGCGCTGCGACGGCTAACCGGCCTGCCCTATCTGGTGCGCGTCTGTGGCCCCGACATCCCCGGTTTCGAGCAGCGCTATGGGCCGCTTTACCCGGTGCTAACGCCGGTCATTAAGGCAATTTGGCATGGCGCAAGTCGGTTGGTGGCGAAATGCCAGGGCGAAGCCGCCATGATGTTGGCGGTTCAGCCGGGGCTGCCCATTGAGTTGGTGCCGAATGGGGTTGAGCTGGAAGCCTTCACGCCTGCGCCGATCACTGATGGCGGGCCGTTGCGCCTCCTCTGTGTTGCCCGCCTGATTGAGCGCAAGGGCCAGCACCACCTGATCGCGGCGGTGCGCCGCCTGCTTGTCGAGGGCCACGCCGTCCAGCTTGAACTGGTCGGCGAGGGCGACGCCCGCCAGGCGAATGAGGCGCTGGCCCGGCGCCTCGGCGTTGCCGCGCAGGTCACCTTCGCTGGCTATGTGCCACGCGAACAGATCGCCGCCCATTACGCGGCGGCTCACGTTTTCGTGTTGCCTTCCTACAACGAAGGCATGAGTGTCGCCACCCTCGAAGCGATGGCCGCCGGTCTGCCCACGGTGGTGACGCGCACCGGCGGGGCTGAGGAGTTGGTGGCGGAAGGCGTGACGGGCCACATCATCCCTTGGGCCGATGTAGACGCTCTGACGGCGCACCTGCGGCGGTTTGCCACCAACCGGGCGCTGGCCCGCCAGATGGGAGCCGCCGCCCGTGTCCGCGCCCACAGCTTCACCTGGGAGGTTGCCACAGCGCGCTATGTGGCTCTGTTTCACGAGTTGGTGCCGCTTGACCGTTCGTAGTAGGGGCTTTAGCCCCGTGCTTGGCTTGGTAACGCGGCTGAAGCCGCTACTATAGCAATCCTATTGGAGTTGTTGCGTGGAGTCAAGGCTTCAGCCGGATAGGGCCGCCTAAAGGCTCGACTCCTTTTCATAACCTGTGTAGGATTGC
>CAIRDL010000138.1 GCA_903877345.1 uncultured Oscillochloris sp.
ATAGATCGCAGCCTTTTGGCTGGTCAGACTGTCGAGACCTTCGCGGCGCTGCCAACGGGCGAGGTAGTGAAAGGCGTAGAGTGGCGAGGTAGCCAAGTTACGGGCGAGAGCCGGGATGGTGTGCCATTTATAGTCGTAGCCGCCCGCGCCCGACTTGGCGTTCCCGTCGAGGTGGATGAGATAGGCGGCGGTGAGCCGCTGAAGCGCCGGTACAACCTCGTCAAGGTTGAGGCGCATCCCTTGGGTTAGGTAGGGTAGAAATGGGTGTGCGCCGTCAAACGCCACGGTCTCCGGCAGTTCGGTAGCTTCATTAAAGAGCGGCACCATGCTTTCGCTGGCAACCACCTTCACATCGAGTAGCAGCGGCAGCACTAGCGCCAGGAACGCTGGATTAATCCACGCCTCGGCATCTTTGGCGTCACGCTCATTGGGGGGCAGACCCACAAAGCTGAAGGTGATTGGCTCGCGATCCTCGAAGCGCAGGCGGAAGAGCCGATCATCTTCAGGCGCAATGGCATCCTGGGGGTCAAGCATCAAATCGCGCATACGTTGGAAGGTTTCGGGGCGCAGATCTGCGGCGAGCGCCGCATCCGGCAACACGAGCTTGCGTAGCGTGGTAAAGCTCACCCGCTTCAGCCGTTCCTGCACGGCCCGCAAGATTCGTAGAGTCTCTGGCGTGAAAAAGTAGGTTGGATAAAAGAAGAGGTAGCGTAAGCGCCGCTTCTCAAAGTTGCCACCGCTGTCACGCCCGCGCTTCATCAGCAACTGGCGCAGCATCATCTCGACACTGCACACGGCGCAAATATGCCGCGACGCCTTGCTGCCATGAAGTGGCTGCTTGTTGGTGTAGACCTGGGGGGCAAAGAGAATCGCCGCCTCACGCTGCTCATCCACACTGTAGGGCGAAGAACAGAGCGAGCAAACCACCGTGGCACCACGCCCGCTCTTTCGCGCATTGCTGTAGCGGGCCAGTTCCGCCTGCATACGGTTCGTCAGGCTCTCGACACTCGCCCCGCTGAAGCTGAGATGGTCGCCAATATAGCGCCTTAGTTCCTGCCAGCCAGTGGCCTCGGTTGGTGCGGTATCGGGCACCTGCGCGGCGACACCGGCGGCCAATGTGTGTAGGCGTTCGTTCCACCACGCCTCGTCTTGTCCTGGTGTGCGTTGGCGCGAGACGCCTGCCGCGTAGTACCAGCCATAGGGCACGCCGCCAGCCGTCTTATTCCCATTGATCTGCTGCACGAGGTCGCGCAATGCAGCGACGCCTAACTGCGCTAACAAATACCCTTCAGCGTCGAAGGTTGGTGCATAGAGTGTGGCAAGTTTTACCAGGAGCGCGGACGCCTCAGCGATGCGGTCTACCTCCAAGCCCTTGGGTAGATCCAGGTCGGTGCCATCCGGGGCCATTGTCTTGGCGAGCATGCTCGCGTAGCGCTTGCCGGCAACCGATTCGCCCGCAATGCGCTTTTCCGCCGCTAGGGCGACCAGTCGCACAAACTGGCGGGGCGAAAAGAAGAGCGTGTAGTAATCGGCGTACTTCAGCCCTGTACCAGCACGACCAAAGCCGGTAAGATTTGCCGCTAACTTCCTTCCACAGAGTTCACGCACCCGCTCAATCGCTGCATCGGCGACTGTGGCGGTCGTAGGCGCGGGCGGCGCATCAACCCGCGCCAAGTAGACGACGCCTGTGGGCGCATACAGCAGCGGCTCGCGTACATCCGGGATGG
>CAIRDL010000139.1 GCA_903877345.1 uncultured Oscillochloris sp.
GGCGGTGCTGCGTTCGTCCACACTGTCTTCGTAATAGGGCAACAGATCGCCGGGGTCGCTCAGCAAGCCGATCCGCAAGCCGCTCGCCTCCAACCCCGTCGCTGCGGTCAGCACGGTTGTGGGCGTCACCACCGGCATGGCGCTCGCTGCCGCCGAGGCTGCGGGTGAAGCGTCGGCGACGACGCTCGCGGCGGGGGTTGGGGTCAGTGCCCCAGGCACGGAGGTTGTCCGGGCCACGCCGCCCTGGATTTCGCAGCCCATCAGGGTTAAGGCGACCAAGAGGACGAGCCAGCGCTGTGTCGTTCGCATGTAGGTGTTATTTCTAGCTAAAGCTCGATTTGTACGAGCCAAAGCTTCAGACAAGGTTCGTCGCCGCTTTACAGTTCAAGCTCACGCAAGGCATTCTGCTGCGCTCGACCTGAAACCTGAAACCTAGCCCCTGAAACCTTGTCTTAGCGCAAAAGTTCGTTGTTTGAAGCCAGGCGTTCCCTGCCTACGCGTGGGCAAAACGCGCCATCAGTATAAAGCAGGTTGTACTATGCTCTTTCTGCTGACCGCCGAAACCATTCCGGTTGATCAGCTCCTCCACGGCACCCATCCCCAGACGCTCAAGCAGGGGCGCGAATTATACCGCAAGGGTGCGGCAACGGTTGAGCAGAGCACCGGAACCGCCGCAATGGTGTTGGTCGCCGATGGTCATGGGGTGCCTTTCACCGTGAAGATCAGCCTGACGGGCAATTTCGTGCAGCCCCATTGCACCTGCCGGAACCCTTTCAGTTGGGGCCTCTGTAAGCACCGCGTGGCGGCCCTCTTCGCCCTGCGCGACCATTTACGCACCAACCCGCCCGCCGTGTGGCGGGCCGTGCTCGATCAGGCGCTTAAAACCCCGACGCGCAGCTCGGTCGCCCCGCCGAGCAGCAACGTGATCATCTTCAGTCTCCAAGAACGCGGCCAAACTTGGACGCTTATTCCCTACAGTCTCAGCGGGCGGTTGCTGCCGCCGGGGCACGATGGCGATACCGAGATCATCGCGGCGGCGATTGACCGCCAAAAGCTCTACGAACAACTTAAGCCGATTCGCAGCCAAATTAGCCCCGAAAGTTACCCGACGATGCCGGTGGTTGCCGTGGCCGCCGCGAATACCGCCCTTGCCACCACCAGCAGCAGTGGCAGTCACGGCACGACCTACACCAGCGCCAAGACGCTCCTTACACTCCTGCCAATGCTCCCCGGTTGTCTTACCTACGGAGGCGACGCCCAACAACCGCTTATTGGCGGTCGCCTTACGGTCAGCAGCGAGACCGCGACGATTGAGCTTGAACTTGAGCGCGAGAGTGGCTTTATTGAGGCGCGCTTTCGCGTCATTCTGGGCGGACAGGCGCTCACGCTGCGCCCCGGCGCGACCCATATGCTGAACGATGAACCCCAGTGGCTCTTAGCCGACAATCACGTTTTTCGCCTTGCTGACGGGAGTCCTGCTGCCGATCTGCTCGCCGCGTATCCGCGTGTGCGGATTCCTGCCAGCGAAGAGGCTGAGTTTCTCGACCATTATCTGATTCCGCTGAGTGCCAGTGTGCCGGTGCGCGGCCAGATTATTCAGTGGGAAATCGTTGAAGTGCCGCCGAGCCCCCGCCTTTATCTCAGTGAATGTGAGGGCGAACTTACCGCCGAACTGCGTTTCGGCTACACGGAGTACGAACTACCCTACGAGCGCAGTCTCCCCGCTGAACATGTGCGCCGCCAGGGTGGCACGGCGGTGCTGACGCGCATCAAGCGCAACCCCGAAGCTGAGCAGCAGCTTTATCAGCAGTTGGTCGGCGGCTTTGGCTTCAAGCGGGGCGATGAACCGAACACCTTTAGCTTACGCAAAGGCTTTGCGCCGCTCGATTTTCTGCTGCGCGAAGTGCCGAAACTGGCGGCAGCGGGGTTCACTATTTTTGGTGAAGAGGCGCTGACCGTCGCCCGCGTGAATCGCAACCGCCCCACCATCAGCTTTACCGTCACCTCGGGGGCCGACTGGTTCGATGTCGAGGCAGTGGTGCGCTTTGGCGATCAGCTTTTGCCATTGAAAGAA
>CAIRDL010000140.1 GCA_903877345.1 uncultured Oscillochloris sp.
AGGGCGCGCAATTCGGGAGACAGCGCGAGCGCCTCGGCGGAAGGGTCAGCCTCTGCCAACATGGTGGTCGCGTGTTCAGACGCACCAGCCGGCGCGCCGCGCTCGAACGGCGCACGGGCGGCGCTTAGGTACGTGGCAAGCGCGGCATCAGTTTGCCCAAGGACGCGCTCTTGGGCCGCTTGGCGCAGGGCGGCGTAAGGCGCAAGCGGCGTCGCCAAAGCACGGTACTGCTGATAAGTAGCGCTGGCCGCTTCATGGGCACCCGCAGCCTCGTGGGCGCGGGCCAGCCAGAAAAGGGCTGGGGCGTGCAACGGATGCGTCGGGGCGACCGTTGCCAGGAAAGCGCCTAAACGCTCGGCGGCCAGCGTCCAGTCCCCGTGGAGGGCGGCGGCTTCGGCGAGGTAATAGCGCGCCTGGGTAGCTTCGGGCGTAGCAGGATAGGTCTGGAGGAGCGTGGTGAAGTTGGCGGTGGCCTGTGGATCAGCGGCGGCGCGAGCGGTCAAGGCGCGTTGGAGCATGACGGCAGCGGGCAATGCGGCGGCGGGGGTGGGCATCGGTGCGCCAAGGGGCGGGGCGGTGAGAGTCGGCACTAGCTGCGCAGTGGGCAACGGAGCCGAGACAACCTCACAGCTAATTAAGCTGAGGGCGAGGAGCGTGCAGAGTAAGGGGGAAAAAGCGCGCCGCATAGGGCCATCTTACCATAGGGACGAGGTAGCGTTTAGGCATGGTGCAGTCTTGGCCAGGGTTGATGCAAAGTCCGAGCGCGCCGTAGCTTCCCCGTTCGCCGGGAGGCTAAAGCCTCCGGCTACGGGTACGAAGCCTGCTAAAGCAGGCTCGCTCAGCCCGCGAAGGCGAGATTCGTACCCGTAGCCCGCCAGTTTACTGGCTGGGCGTAGACGCACACGGTGACGTTGCATCAGCCCTGGCCGCTGACGTTGCATCAGCCCTGCGTAGCCCCTGCGTACTATTGCCCCCGCCCCGCCCCGCCGCTATACTGATAGTACGCCTGTTGTCCTTATCCAGAAGCCCCCCCGCTGACCGCTACCGGCAGCGCCCAGCATGGTTTTGCTGAAGGAGACTTTATATGTCCTTCCGACTCCACGAGATTGCCCCGTCGTCCGCCGCAACCCCGCCCGCCTCCACGCCCCGCGACCCCACCGCAATCCCCACGATCCCCAAGCAGCCCACCTCTATCGCCGAAACCGGCCTCACGATGGGCTTCCTCACTGATCTAGTCGCCAAAGTTATCTACTTCACGGGAGCCATCACCGGCCAGCGCATCGAGGAGATGACCAAGCTCCCCTTCCTCGGAGTTATTGATAAGGTACTCGAGTTCCTCAAGCTCGAAGAATTTACTGATATTATCGGGGCCGATGGTGGTTTTAGTGAGCGCTCATTCCAATACATTATCACTAACAAAGGTCGTCTCAAAGTCAATGAAGTCCTTGCTCGGTCGCAGTACGCAGGTCCCGCTCCGGTGCCACTTCAGCAGTACCTCGATATGTGCCAGCGCCAACAGATCGGCGATATGGTCATTGATCAGGCCACTATTCGCAAGGCGTTTAGCCATATCGTCGTGAATGAGCAGATGCTCGATCGGATTGGCCCCGCCGCCAATTCGGCGCGCTCGCTCTTCCTCTACGGCCCGCCCGGGAACGGCAAGACGACTATTGCCGAGGGTATCTCAAACATGCTTGGCGGCTACGTGCTCATCCCGTATTCCGTTGAGATTGACGGGCAGATCATCAAACTCTACGATCCGCTCAACCATCAAGTCGTGAAGCAGAATGAGGTTGGACACGCCGACAACAGTAGCAGCGTACCCTTCGGCGGAGCACCTACCCCTGTCCGGGCGTCCACCTTCCCCGATGCTCGTTGGCTGGTCTGTCGGCGCCCACGGGTGGTCGTTGGCGGCGAACTAATCCTGGAACAGCTCGAATTAATCTTCGATTCCGTTGCTAAAATCTACGAGGCTCCCTTCCAGATGAAGGCGAACGGCGGGATTTTCCTGATTGACGACTTTGGCCGTCAGAAGTGTCGCCCGCAGGATCTGCTCAATCGTTGGATTGTTCCCCTTGAGAAGAAGATTGACTTTCTTGCCCTCCAGACCGGCAAGAAACTCCAGATCCCGTTCGATGTCCTGATCATTTTCTCTACCAATCTCAATCCGAAAGACCTGGTGGACGATGCGTTCCTCCGCCGCATCCGTCACAAGATCGAAGTCCCCAATCCTTCACCGACTGAATTTCGCTCTATCTTCCAACTTGTTTGCAAGAGTAAGAAGATTCCGTATAGTGATGATGGCTTGCGCCATTTGCTCCAAGAACACTACATGAAGGTCGGGCGTGACCTGCGGGCTTGCCACCCGCGCGATATTTGTGACCAGATCCTCGACGAGGCGAAATATCGTAATATCCCACCGTCAATGTCCAAGGAGTTGATTGATCGCGCCTGTGAAGCCTACTTCGTCAAACTCGGGTAGCGTCAAGCGCATCGCCCCCCTGGGCGGTCGCGGAAAAGGAAGCCAGCTATGTCCCTCCTCAAACGTCTTGGTGGTGGTGGTGCCCTCCCGTCCAACGAGCCTGCGGTCACGGTCGCGCCCATCCCGTCTATGGCTGCCGTTGCCCCATTACCCCAGCCCCAATCTCCACCCCCGGCACACAGTTCACCGCCAATCAGTGCGCCGCCAATCAATGCGCCGTCAGTCGGTACCGGGGCCATCAGTCCGCCCGTCATCAGCGCGCCCTCCGCCGACGGCACCCCGCCGACCGACCAACAGCGCATCCTCGATCTTTCCCTCTGGTGCGTTGACCGCATCCAAGCTTCCCTGGGCAACCAGAATGATCTCAAGCGCTCACCCGAAACCGAAAAACTGCTCCAGGAGCGCTTCGCCCGCGTCTATCAACAGGCTGGGGTTACGCTGCCGGGCGAGCTGGTGAAACAACTCTTTACGATGGTCTGCGACGAACTGATGGGCTTTGGCCCGATTCAGCAACTGCTCAACGACGACTCCGTCTCTGAAATTATGATCAATGGCCCCAATCGAGTCTATGTTGAATCTAAGGGTAAATTGCGCCTAACCCCCGCTCGCTTCGCCAGTGACGAGCATGTCCTCAAGATCATTGACCGCATCATCCGCCCCCTTGGGCGGCGTATTGACCGCAAGTGGCCGATGGTGGACGCCCGTCTGCCTGACGGTTCCCGCGTCAATGCTATTATCGCGCCCTGCGCGATTGATGGCTCTACCGTCACCATTCGTAAGTTCTCGAAGAATAAACTCAAGATTGACGACTTGGTACGCTTTGGCTCGATGACCCCCGAAATGGCCGAGTTCCTGCGGGCCTGCGTGGTCAGTCGGCTCAATATTGTGGTCTCGGGCGGCACCGGCTCCGGTAAAACGACCCTGCTCAACGTCCTCTCAAATTTCATTCCTGAGGACGAGCGGATTGTCACCATCGAAGATAGCGCGGAACTCCAGTTGGCCCAAGATCATGTTGTGCGCTTGGAGGCGAAACCCGCCGAAGTTGATGGCAGCGGGCGCGTGCAGATCCGCGATCTGGTGATTAACTCGCTCCGTATGCGCCCCGAGCGTGTGGTCATCGGCGAGTGTCGCGGCGGCGAGACCCTCGATATGCTCCAGGCCATGAACACCGGCCACGACGGGTCGCTCACCACGCTCCACGCCAACACGCCCCGTGATGCCCTCGCCCGTATGGAAACGATGTCTATGATGGCCGGAATGGATCTGCCCCTCAAGGTCATCCGCGATCAGATTGCTGCGGCGATTGACATCATTGTGCAACAGTCCCGCCTTGATGACGGCCAACGCAAAGTCACGTACATCACCGAAGTTCAAGGCATGGAAGGCGAGACGGTCGTGCTCCAGGATATTTTCAAACTTGAAATCCTGGGTAAATCTCCCGAAGGCAAGATCCAGACTGAGATGAGGCCCACCGGGGTGCGCCCTCGTTTTACGCCGCGCCTCGAAGCCCACGGCTTCAAGCTGCCGCCTAGCATCTTCGGGGCGCAGATCCCCGGTCAGAAGCATCGTTAGACAAGGTTTCAGGTGCCAGGTTTCAGGTGCCAGGTTGAGCGCCTCTGAACGCCCTGCGTGGGCTGAAACTGTAAAGTAGCTGCG
>CAIRDL010000141.1 GCA_903877345.1 uncultured Oscillochloris sp.
CCCCTGACCCCTGACCCCTGACCCCTGACCCCTGACCCCTGACCCCTGACCCCTGACCCCTGACCCCTGACCCCTGACCCCTGACCCCTATCACTTCGTCAGCGCCTGCACCTTCATACCCAGCCCATAAAGCTTAATGAACGCCTCGGCATCCTGCTGATTGTAGACCACATCGGGGCCGAAGGTCGCCAAATCCTCATTGTAGAGGGAATGGGGCGAGCGACGCCCGACGACGATGGCGTTGCCCTTATAGAGCTTCAGCCGCACCTCGCCCGTCATCATGCGTTGCGTCTCGCGCACAAAGGCGTCGTAGGCAGCCCGCACCGGCGTGAACCAACGCCCGTTGTAGACGAGATCGGCGTAATCGAGGGCAATGCGGTCTTTGGCGCGCAACGTCTCTTTATCGAGCACAATGCTTTCGAGTTCGCGATGTGCCGTGTAGAGCAGCGTGCCGCCGGGGGTTTCGTAAACGCCGTGGCTCTTCATGCCAACGAGGCGATTCTCGACCAAATCCACCCGCCCGATGGCATGGCGTCCGCCGATAGTGTTGAGGCGATCCACCAACGCGATCAAGCCCAGGCGCTCACCGTTGACGGCAACGGGCGTACCTTGCTCAAAGGCGACGGTCAGTTCTTCGGGTGCATCAGGGGCAGCTTGGGGGCTGACGCTCAACTGGAACATATCCTCATCGGGTTCATTCCAGGGATCTTCGAGCACCCCGCCCTCGTGGCTAAGGTGCCAGAGGTTACGGTCGCGACTGTAGATCTTCTCGGCAGTGACAGGCACCGGAATATTGGCCTTGGCGGCGTAATCGAGGGCATCCTGGCGACTGCGGATGTGCCACTCGCGCCACGGGGCAATAATCTTCAGCCGGGGGTTGAGGGCGAAGAAGGTCAACTCAAAGCGCACCTGATCATTGCCCTTCCCCGTCGCGCCGTGGGCAACCGCATCGGCACCTTCAGCCTCGGCGACCGCGACTTGGTGCTTCGCAATCAGCGGGCGGGCGAACGACGTACCGAGCAGATACTTACGCTCGTAGATCGCGCCAACTTGGAGCGTCGGCAGAATGTAGTCGCGGATGAACTCCTCGCGCAAATCACGCACAATCAGCTTACTGGCCCCACTCTTGAGCGCCTTCGCCTCCAGACCCTCAAGCTCCTCCGCCTGACCGAGGTCGGCGCAGAAACAGATCACCTCACAGCCGTAGTTTTCGCGGAGCCACGGCACGATCACCGAGGTATCGAGGCCACCCGAATAAGCCAGCACCACCTTCTTCGCATCGCCCTTGGCCATACTAAAGACTCCTGACATTCACACGGCTTACGTTTTGCATCTAGAAAAAGAAGGGGCCAGCCTGCCCTCTGGCAAAGCTGGCCTGCGACCTTAACGGTTAACAAGCGGGGCTAGCCGGGGCACACAGTTGGCTGGGTTCGCGGACGACAACGGACGACGCCGGGTTGATTGGCGACGGTCAGTTGTAGGCGTTGGCCTGGGCCACGGTGCATCTGGCTAAACTCGTTGGCATGGTGCGGTTGAAGCATTCGTTTCGGGGCGAAGTATAGCATAGCCATTGGTGAGCGTCAACGCATCCGAGGTGAGCCCTGATCTCCAAGTTGCGCAGTGATTCTGCCCTGTACTATTGAACGGTAAACCTAGTTTGAACCATAGCTTACGGCCCCACCGCCGCTTGACTCACCACCCATGTGTCCGTCGCCCCATCGTAACGCCAAGTAGCCCGGCGGGTCTGCAATTGCGCCGCCGCATTACTCTGGAGGCTAAAGTTAAAAGGCACAAGGTCAACCTCCAGGGTGCCAGCAGACAAGCGTAACTTACGTGCCCGTTCGCTCGGCGCGGCACCTGCGGCGGTCAGATCAAGCAAGGGTCGTCCTGGCCCCGCCGCCAAACCCCGTTCGTCTAATGGCACCGCCACAACCTGCGGGCTGCGCGCTAAGCCAGCGTACAAGGTGTACCCCGTTCCGACGCGCACCACCAGCACCCCCAGGACATCCGTAGCGGCGAGGGCCACGCCCCGCAGATGCCCACTGCGTTCAATGACGACCACGCCGCCACGCTCGCTCGTCGGGGTCGAGCCAATCACCGTCCCCGCATAGAGAGCATCAAGCGTACAGGTGTAGGTCAGGCCCAGCACCCCAAACGGGTTGCGCTCGGTAGCGGCACCCGGCAGCGTCACCAACGGTGCCATCACCCCGGTTGCGCCATCAACCCGCCAGAGCGTCGTGGCCCCGGCGAGGGGATTATCCGCCAGTGAGAGGCGCGGCGTTGGCGCGGCGTAGACATTCCCAGCGCCATCGTAGGCGATAGCCCCGAGGTAGCCCGCCACACCCCACGTTGGATGTTGGTACAAAGCCTCGCTGCCATCAGTCGCACGCAGGACAAGCCCGCGCTGCGGCTGGTCGGTCGCCAACGCTAACGCGCCACCCAACCCCAAGGCGCGGGTAAACGCCGGCACCCCACGGCACGTATCCGTCGGCGCAGGCGTAAGGTCGCCTTGGGTTGGTGAGGCCATCCCAAGGCGCAGGATCAAGAGGGTTGCCCCACCCACGAGGAGCGTGAGCACGACCACGAGCGGTGCCACGCGCAGTCGTTTCGGCCTAGCACGCCGTTTAGCCATCAGGAAGGCCTCCGTTCAGCATAGAACCGCTTACGTCGCCGGATACTATATCGCGCACCTGGGCCACGTTTGCCACAGGGCCACAGCGCCGCATTGACGCCCCACAAGGGCACTGCTATAATCGGCCTGTTCCGCAACCAGAAGCAGCTGCTTGGAGGTTCGCTCACTATGGGGTTCTTCAGCAATTTGACCGCCGTCGCGCCTCAATTTGGCCCCCTCGCTTGGATCTTCTTTCTTGGGCAAATCGTTGGCGTTGCGGCTGGTGCCTATCTCTACTTTGTGCATACAGAGCGGAACCCGGCCCGGCAGACCTTCATGCGCCAGCTTGGCATCGCGCTGCTGATCCTCGGCGGCGTGGGGATGCTCCAGGGCATCCTGCGTCAACTCAACGTACCCACGTTGAACCAACACCTCTGGTTCTGGCTCCAGACACTGATCGAACTGGGCGTCGCAGGGTATGTCACCTACTACGTACGCAACGTACTACCCAAGCTCGAACAGAGTGCCGCCCCGCGCCCCGGTAAGCCCGGCGCGGCCCGGGTCGCTCGCCCCGCAGACGGCAGCCGCACCGCTCCCTTGAATCCCGCGCCCCCGCGCCCCGTCCCGACCACCACGCGCCGTGAGGCCCGTCGCGACCGCAAGCGCAAGACGCGGTAGCGGTCTTAGCCCATCTCGTTTGCCAAGGGCAAGCTTCCTTGTGCAGCTTGTCCTTTGGCGTAGCCGGAGGAACCGCCCATGCTGAAGGGGCCGAGCGCACACTGGATCGAGGTTTTTCCGGGCATCCGCCGCCATCGTTTAGGCGCCACCGCCCAACTCTACCAGATGGAAGTGCGGTTGGCGACTGGCAGCAGCATCCCGCTGCACCAGCATCCGCACGAGCAAGTTAGCTATGTGGTGCAAGGCCGCCTGCGCTTTCAGATCGGAACGGAGAGCTTCGAGGTTGGCCCAGGCGAAGTTGCCCTGATGCCGGGCGACACGCCCCACGCCGTCTGGACGCTTGAAGAAGCGTTGGTGGTTGATACGTTCGTGCCGGTGCGGGCCGACTATCTGGCGGCGGATGGCGACTGAGCACGATGCGAGGCAAACACAAAGGGAGGGGCGCGGACGCCTCTCCCTTTGTGTTACTGGCGACGGGTCTACTCCTGGGGCGACGGATGCTCGTCGAGGTACTTGAGCGCGTCGTCAATCGTCTCGATCTTCTCGGCTTCCGCATCGCTGATCTCGATCCCGAACTCCTCCTCAATGGACATGATCAGCTCGACTAAGTCGAGGGAGTCGGCCTTGAGGTCTTTGGCGAAATGGGCACCGGGGCCAATTTTGCTCTCATCAACGCCAAGTTGCTCGGCAATAATCTTCTTCAGGCGCTCTTCAACCTCGGGCGATGCCATGGGCGTAGTTCCCTTTCTAGAGGATGTCGTGACCAGGACGATAGCGGCTCACGACGGTACCAAGGACTCCATTCACAAATCGGCTTGCGTTATCGCTGCCGAACTGCTTAGCCAGTTCGACGGCCTCGTTAATCACCGCCTTCACCGGGGTTTTTTCGAGGTCGTCAATCAGGAGCTCGAAGAGGGCGATGCGCAAAACGGCCTTATCCACGCCGGGCATTTGCGTAAGCGGCCAGTTTGGGGCAGCCTCTTCGATAATACGATCAAGATAGGTGCGATGCTCCCAGACGCCAAAGACCAGACGGTGCAGAAAGCGCTCGCTCTCTGGAGCGATCTGCTCCTCTTCGCGGCGACGCTCATAGACCACATCAATGGCATGGTCGGTAGCGTCTACCTCAAAAAGAACCTGGAGCGCTGCAATGCGCACGCGGTGTCGCAGACTACTCACGGATGCTTGCCTTTAGGCGCTTCCGCCCTACGTGACGCCCGAGCGATGTCGGTGCCGATTGTTAAGCAGCGCTGCGACAAGGGCGCTTGAACACTGGAAGCCGCTTGCAGGAGCCACGTTTCAGGTTGCCGAGCGAGGGGTCTTGACCTCAGTGCTGGCAACGGGCCAACACCCTGTCTCGACAAAGGTTTCACAACCCACCAGCGCAAAGCGTGCCGGACTATTCTAAGCGTTTTCGGTTGGAGCGTCAAGCGTAAGGAAAGACGCCCGCGCAAAGGCGGTGGGCCGACTCCAGGTTGTTATGCGACGTCAAGGCTTTAGCCGACTGAAGCCTTGATGCAGCGCGTCCTGTTGCGGCAAATCTGCCCCCTGCCCCCTGCGCTCAGGGTTGCTCCAGTTCCACATAGATCGGGTTGGTGAAAAGCCAGGGCTTCCCGCCAACATAGGCTTCAAGACGGTAAACCCCGCGTTCGGCAATACTCTGGCGGAGGCGGCGCACCCCACTGGTTAGCACCGTGCCATTGGCGATTAGGCGCACGTAGGCGTCGGCCCCCACATCGGCGGTGAACAGCAGTGGCTCCGGCGTACCAACAGCAGTGTCGCCCATTGTGTACCACTCGTCACCCCGTTGGGCCGTAAAAGTGATCGCCGGGGCCGCCCCGTCCATGCGGTTCACCAAGTAACTGCGTCCTTCACCCAAGGCCGTATAGACCTGCCGTGTCGCCACGTCAGGATCCGTATGCAAAGGTTCAGCCAAGAGCAGGTAGTTGGTGAGGGTGCCAAAGAGCCAACGATAAGGAAAGACCTCGACCTCGCCCCAGGGGGCTGGTTGCTTGAAGGCGTGGGCATCCACCCCACCGACGCCGAAGGTGCGCCGCCCGCTCATGTTCAGCCGATCCCACCAAGCCAGGGTCTCCGCCGTCGGGCCACTCAGCCCAAGGGCCGGGACGAAGAAGTGTAGGTAGCGGTTGAGCGACCTTAGATGCTCGGCCCAATCGCTCATCAAGTTCCACACCTCCAGCCCAACGGGTCGCCCGGCCCGTGGCCGAGGCCCATCCACCGTCCAATCATCCCAACGGTAACATTCCTTAAAGTGGGTAGTGACGCGCTCATCGGGGTGGGCAATAATGCCGAAGCCGCCCCGGGCGTAGACTTCGTTGATGAACTGTTGCGGCTGCTGTTGCGGATCAACCACTTGGTCAACGGCGAGGGCGAGGAAGTGGTTATGGTCAGGGGTGATTTCGTGGCCGACAATCACCAATACCCCGTCGTGCCAACCAGCATAAGGTCGCCCCGCGAGGCTGTCGTGGTCGGTGATGATGATCCAGCGCAGCCCCGCCGCGTGCGCCGCCGCGCAGATCTGGGGGAGCGTGCCCGAGCCGTCCGAGTAGGTCGAATGGATGTGCAGCGCTCCGGGGTAGCTGAAGTTGTAGCGCATATGGCAACCCTAAATCGGTTGTGAAGCCACCGGGCGCAAAAGTTTCAGGATTTGCCTAAACAGGAAAACCGCGTGGCTCGAAGAGGTAGAGAGGCGACATAGTGCGTCTCTACCGCCCAAAGGGCTATGGCCCAACCGTGATGGGAGCAACTCCGCCGATGGGCCAACCCGCACCAGCGCTGCCAGTCATGGTCAAGCGCAGCCCGTTGACGGTAAGGGGTACGTCAAAGATGATGGGCACACTCCGCATGCCACTGTTTGGGTCGAGCGCGTCTTCCAGCGCAAGATCACCCCGCTGACCGCGCTCGTAGAGTGCCAAGTAAGCCGTTGAGACTCCCGGCACTGGCGCATAGCTCTGGTTGGCGCTATCGGTGAGCGTGAAGAGGCTCACTGGAATCGTGCGTGCCGTCGGGCTATTGTTGCTAATGGCGATGACGGCGAGAACAAACTGTCCGGTCGGTCGCAAGTCACCAATGGGGCCAGTGAGGGTGATCGCGTAATCAGGGCGGAGCAACGTGGCGCTCCAGCCATCGTAGTCTACGATTTGGCCTAAGGGCAACGTTGCGGTGGCACCGGGCGTCGCCGGGGCGACGGTGGGCGCGACGGTGGCGACGGTGGGACTAGGCACCGGCGCGGTGAGCGTGGGCGCGACGGTGGCGACGGTGGGACTAGGCACTGGCGCGGTGAGCGTGGGCGCGACGGTGGGACTAGGCACTGGCGCGGTGAGCGTGGGCGCGGTGGTGGCGACCGTGGGACTAGGTATCGTCGAGGGTTCCACCGTTGGATTTACGCTCACGGCGAGGCTTGGTGCCTCAGTACTGACCGACACAACTTCTGCCGTCGCGGTAAAGGTCGAGGGGCGAGCCGTAGGCGCACTGGGATCCGGGATGACCGCAAGGAGCGGCGTACCCGCAGGGGCAACCGCACTCGGCGCGGAGCCACCGAGGTTGCGCCCAATCGTCACGCCCACGGCAGCCAAAAGCAGCAAGATCACCAGTAGCGCACCCAGATTTAGCAAGGGGAAGGGTGCGCGGGTAGCCTCAACCGCCTCACTGGGCGGGAGCGTGCGGGCCGGAGTTGCGGTACCGCTTGGCTGGGGAGCTACTGTGAAGGCAATTGGCTCAGTGTGAGCGCTCGTGCCACCTAGCGAGGCTACCTTACGAGCGCGTTCAAGGGCCATCTGCTGCTCAACCGGATCAGCGGCCACAGCAGCGAGACCCGTCCAGACCCGGGCCTCATCGGGGTACTCGCGGCCAAGGGCCAGAAAGATCGCTCGGGCGGCGGTGCGGTTGCCGTCGTGCGCAGTGGCAGCGGCAGTTTGGAGCAATTGGTCAAGATTGAGCGCTGGCTGATGGCTCATATAGTGGGGGATATGTTTCGGAGAGGGCCGAAGCCCTCTCCGAGAATGTAGCGGCTGATGTGAGCAAAGAGGTAAGGGTTAGACGCTCCGCAGCACAAGCCAACCTTGGCTGGGATTACTGCGGGCAAAGAAGACCAAATCGGTGGCGTCGGGGGCAACATCAAAGACAATCGGCACACTGCGGGTAATCCCGTCAGGCGGTAGCGGGCTAGTCTGGGCCAAGTCGGCGTTTTGGCCGGGCACGACGTAGGCAGCCGAAACCTCAGGGCGACCTTCCCAGACCCGGCCTTGAGCGTCCTTCAGCACGAAGAAGTTTCCGGGAATGGCCTGGGGGGTACCAGTGTTATTGATCGCGAAAGCCAAGACAACGATGAAGCGCCCGTTCTTCGGGCTGAATTGCCCAAGATTGCCGATAATGGCAGCCGCGTAGGTCGGCTGATTGAAATCGTAGATCCAGCCCTGGCTCTGGAGCGGCGTATTGGCATTGACGATCGCCGGGTTCGCGCCCCTAACATCAGCAGGCACCACGGTGGGTTGTGCGGGCGGAACATTGCTTGCGCTCGGTGCGGGGGTCATACCGGGGAGACCCGCCTCAGCGGTTGTGGCCGGGAGGCCCGCCACAGCGGTCGTAGCCGGGAGGCCCGGCTCAGGGGTACGCTCGATACCGCCACCCAGGGGTTCGCTCGTGGCGGCAAGCGTGGCCTGCGCCGTACGGGCTGCCGCCGTCTGGACGAGGTTGACTCTGACAACTGGCTGTGGCTCGAAGAGACCAGGGAAGAGGAACGCCACCAACAGCGCAATCAGGCCGAGGCCCACCAAGAAGAGGATGAGGCCCATGAACGGACTGGGGTTGCTGGAGGACTCGTACTCATCGTCGGCAGGGCGGCGGGAACTGGAGGCCCGGCTCGGCTCGGGGCGACGCGAAGAACTAGCGGCCCGGCTCGGCTCGGCCCGCCGGGAACTGGCGGCACTGCTGGCACTTGAATCGGCCCGCCGTGAGCCGGAAGCACTGCCGGAGGCAGCTTTGCTACTGGCGGAAGAGGTGTCGGTAGAACCACTTTCGGCGGCCAACTCGGCGCGCCGTACCGGGCCAGAAGTATCGGCAGCCATTGTCTCCGAGAGGTTGTTGAGTTCAGCGAAAGGATCCTCATCGCCAAACGGATCAATATCAAACGAAACTGGGGGCGCTACAGGGGGTGGCGGGGGCGCACTCGGGGCAACGTCCTTCGTGAGCGTGGGGGGCGTACTTGCGGCGGGAACGTTCTTTCCCGGACTAGGCTGGACACCGAGCGCATGGAGACCCTTAAGGGCCATCTCATTTGTGGGTTCGAAGATGAGTACCTGCTCGAGCGCATTCTGACGCTCTTCACGGTTCTCGGCCACGCCAGCGAGCCACAACCAGCCCTGGGCGTTATTCGGCTCCTGGCGGGTGAGCAGGCGAAAGAGCTGACGTGCCTCTTCCTTCCTTCCTTCGCGGGCGGCTTCGATGCCAAGCTGTAGGATGCTTTCCGGCTCCGCCATGAACTATCCTTCCTCTACTACGCCCGCACGGGCAGGAACCATAGCCCTATTGATGTTACATACGATTCCGGGCCTATTCTAGCACACGTCAGAGCAATGGTCAACCGGGTAGCACTCATGTGCCACTATGAAGCGCAACGTTTGGGGTTGAGCTTGGCACACCCCGCCGCTTGCTAGGCGCGTTGTTTCCTCAGAGTCAATCCATAGCGTTGTAACGATGGGGCATGTGCCTACCTTGACACCTACGCCGGGGGGTTCTATCATAGTGTTGAAGCTACACTATAGACAGGAGCTCGCAATGGAGGAGCGCCCCGAGAGCTACGACCCCACGCGCTATGAACGGCCCTCAGTCACCGTGGATGTCGTCATCTTCACCCTAATCAGCCAAGAACTCCACGTCTTGCTGGTGCAACGGCGGCACTGGCCCTTCAAGGGGTTTTGGGCCATTCCCGGCGGCTTTATCAATATGGACGAGTCGCTGCGCGATGCGGCCCGTCGCGAACTAGAGGAAGAAACCGGCGTCCGCGATGTCTACCTTGAGCAACTTTACACTTTTGGCGACGTTGGGCGCGATCCGCGCACCCGCGTGCTGAGCGTCGCCTACATTGCGATTGTCCGTGCTGATGCCCAACAGATTCGGGCGAGCGACGAAAGTACCGATGTCGGTTGGTTCGCCGTGCGCGAGTTACCCGAGTGCCTCGCTTTCGACCACGATCAGATCCTCGCCTACGCTATCTCCCGCCTGCGCTCAAAACTCGAGTACACCACCCTCGCCTTTCAGTTGCTTCCCGAGGTCTTTTCCATCCTTGAATTGAAACACATTTACGAGCAGATTCTTGGTGAGAAGCTCGATAAGGGCAATTTCTACCGCAAGATCAAGGAGTCCGATCTCCTTGAGGAGACCACCCTCACCCGCGAGGGTCGTGGTCGCCCCACGCGCCTCTGGCGCTTTCGCCCCGAGCGCGCTGGTGACAAGCAGTTCGTGTTTCGCTGGCGCGAAGATCGTAAGTAGGATCGGGTTTTCGGGATTATTTATAAATGCTGGAAGCTGGCCGCCCCTACATCTGCGGCGTGTAGTTCGCCAGCGTAACTTTGCGGGCCGCCTGCCGGTATAGCTTGTGCAACGTTCGCCACTAGCACCAAGGAGACCCCCAATGAGCGACCGCGTCCTCTCTACCGCCACGGCCCGTGAGACCATCGTCGCCTTCCAGGCTATCATCACTGGCCCACTGCTCGATCAGCTCAACCAGCTCAACAGCAAGGGGCAAATCCTCAGCCAGCCTGACAACTGGGATGGGCGGCTCGCCACGGAGTTCCGCACCTACTGGGCCGATACCCACCAAAAGCTCATGAGCATCCAACAGGCGTTGGAGGAACTACGTCGGCAGATCCAGCAGATCAACCAGAACATCATGCAGGCTGGCGGCAATATGTAGGCTGGGAAGCGTAAGGTGCAGGGGCCGGGTTCCAGGTTCCCCGAGGCTTGCAGCGCGGCCCCGACTGCCGCGCTGCCCCTGGCGACCCGCGCCCCGTGTCCATCCGCCCCGGAGAGGAGCCACCGATGAATCCGATGAGCGCTGCCCGCCCCGTGGATCTGGAGGCGTATGCCCGTGCTGGTGAGCAGATCGTCGCCCAGCTTACCACTACGGCCCGTGGCCTCGCAGCAGCCCTCGGCCCCTTTGGGGCGCGCTGCACGGAGTATCGGGTCGCCGCGACCGACGGGCTTAGCGAGCGTACATCACGCTACGCCCGCCGCGAGGGCGAGCTTGCCGCCTGGGTCAACCAGATTGCACAGACGTTTCGGCAGGCCGATAGTTCGCGTCCGCTGCCAGTGTCGCCGGAGGATGCGGCGAGTGCGCGCTGGAACCGCGACACCTGGGCGCTCATCCAGATTGCCCGCCTTGCTCGCCCACTTGCTGCGGGAGAGTTCGTCAAGCAATTCGTGTGGATGCCCGGTCAATCCGTACTACTCACGTTAGTCACCTTGGGGTATGGTCTCGATATTGTTCACCTTATTGCAGATGGCGATGCCTCGCGCCGCGCCGGTCAGCCAGTTCTCAAACTGAACAACCTCCTCGATCTGCTGCTCCACGGTTTTTGGTACGAGAGCATGGATCACGTTGACCCGACGCTGTTTCGCGAACTGTCAGTCGAAATTGACGCCCTGAACTTAACCTTGAAAGGCGGTGGCCCCGGCACGCCGCGTGCGGGGCCCCAGATTGAGCGCATCGTTGACCCACAGACGGGTGCGCTAGACGTTACGGCGGAACAGGCGTTTCTGAGCGAACCCTGTGTGGTGGGCGTGCTGGCTCCCTTCACGCCAAGCGTTGCCGACGTGATGGCGGGCGACCACAGCGGGATCAGCTATTTCCCCGGTGAGCAAGTGCGCCTCGAACGGCTCAACACGGTGCCGGGCGAATACCGCATCAGCATCGCCGGGCTTGACCCGACGAAGCCCGCTGCGCTCAACAATTTCGAGGCGGTGGCCCAAACCGCCCAAGGGATGACGACGGACAATCGCTACTATCAGTACGTCAAGGCGCGTTTTCTGGCTGACCTGAAGCGCATCCCCGCCGGAAGCACCCTGCATATAGAAGGTCACAGTATGGGTGGCGGCATGTGCTTCTTGCTGCGCAATGACCCAGAGGTGCAACGCGCCGTGGTCGCCGCTGGCATTACCATTGGCAGCCTGATCACTTTGGGGGCGGTGCGGCCCAAGGGTCCTGCCGGGAAGCCGCCAACAGATCTCGCCAACCCCTTCATCGGTGCCGAAGAGCGTCACTACGTTGATACTGACGACAGTTTGGCCCGGAACGTCGGGGCTGGGCACCTCCCCAATGACCCGACTGTCTTTATGCTGGATAACGGACGGCTTGATGATCCGACGGTGGCCCACACCAGCTATGACAATCCAGACCATTACGCCAATCTGCCCCCCGAGTTGCGGCGCATGCCGTATACGGTGGATCCGGCGACGCATATCGTGTACTCCCCAGAACTCCCGGAGTTGCCGACGATGCCCTTGCCGGTACCGGGGCCAACGCCGGTGCCGCCAAGCCCGACGCCGACGCCGACGCCGCTTCCGCCAAGCCCAACGCCGCTACCGCCAGCGCCGCTCCCACCAGCGCCGGTGCCGCCGACGCCGACGCCGACACCAGTGCCAACGCACTGAAGGTGTCAGGTGCCGGGTGTCAGGGGGTCAGTAAGGGACGTGGAAATGTTTAAGCATCCCGAATACGACATGTCATGCTGAGCGCAGCGAAGCATCTCTCCCGGTCTATTGAAAGACCCTTCGCTACGCTCAGGGTGACATGGTGCCGGGATGGGATGGTTAAGAAGATCGGCTTCCCTAAGAAGCCGCGCACAGGACTAAAGCCCCTCCTACGAACCGTCAAGCGAGAAGGGTTCGTGGCCGCTTTACCGTTTCAGCCCACGCAGAGCATCCTGTTGCGTTCGACCTAACCCCTAACCCCCAATCCCCAATCCCCACGAAAGGAGTCCTCATGGCCCGCTACGACCAAGATGTGCGCTGGGATCACGGGGCGGCTGCCGAGGCGATGGCCGCGCTCCGCCGCACTGC
>CAIRDL010000142.1 GCA_903877345.1 uncultured Oscillochloris sp.
ACATTCAAATCGCCTACGACTTCTTCCTCAAACATAGCCCGAAACTGTTGGGCTTTCATCAGGTCGGGCAAGCGCGTCAAGCGGATGTGGGCCTCGAAGAAGGCGTTGCCCCGCTCGACCAGCCCTGTGAGGATCTGGTCAATCTCGCCCAGGTAATATTTAACATCAGTATGCAGATCTTCTTTGAACATACTCAGTTGCTGCTCGATATTCTCCATCGTCGTCAGATCTTCGCGCAAGGTCGCAAGGCGAATCTCGGTCACGTCGAGGTATTTGCCGGTGAGTTTTTGGGCAACACCAAGGGGCGAAAGGAGTTTCAAGCGCACGCGGGTCGCTTCATCAAGACTGTTGAGGACGTAATGTTCGACGAAGCCAAAACGACTGGCAGCCCACAGACGCTCCCGTTCCTCGCCTTCGCTTTGACGGGCGCGCATCGCCTGACGGGCCGAAACCGGAAAAATCTCGGGGGTAACACCAAGCAATGTACGGGCATTTTCACCGATGAAATTGACGACCTGTAGGCATTCGGCTTCGTTGAGGATGTCAATCTTATTCAGGACAATGACAATCTTCTTGCCCCAAGCCTTGATCAGTTCCAGAAACGTGCGTTCGCTCTCAGTGAAGGGCCGGTCGGCAGAAGTCGTGAAAAGCACCAAGTCAGCCCGAGGAATGAACTCGTGAGTTAGTTGCTCGTGGTGCCGGATGACGGCATTGGTGCCGGGGGTATCAACAATCGTCAACTGGCGCAACACCTCAGCGGGGAACGTCGTCACGCGCAGGCCGTCCGGGCGCAGTTCGCTGCTCACCTTGGTGCCATATTGAAGGAGCGAAATCGCATCGGTGGTCGGCGTGACCCCTTCGGGAAGCACCTGTTCGCCGAGGAGCGCGTTGAGGAAACTGGACTTGCCCGCATTGAACTCACCCGCGACGACAATCAAAAACAGTTCCTCAAGTTGGGCGAACGTATCACGCAGCGTACGCAGATCGGCGGGATCTACATCGGCCCCGAAGCGCTCGCAGGTAGCCGCCAACTGTTGCAGGATGGCGCGCAACTCGGCGAGTAGGGCGTGTTGCCGTTCGGTGATCAAGCGATCGCGGCGGAACAGGCCATCAATGAAGGTCATGTCGTAAGCCTTGGGTGACCGGCGAAACTGGCGATCAGCGGGCTTGGATGCGGAGCAGCAGCGCCAGGGCAGCGAGGAGCAGCGCCGCACCGAGGAGGGCATACACCATTACGGGGGCGATGGCGGGCCAGGTTGCGGCACGGAAGCGACGCGGCGCAGTTGGGGTCTCAATGCGAGCGCCACGCCAGTAGGTAACGTTCGTGGTGGCGGGTGCGCGCCGTGATGAACCGTCGCGCCATGCTTGCCACGCCATCCAGAGCAACGTGCTGCCCGCAGCGCTTAGGGCGAGGGCGGTAATGGGCCAGGGCAGCGTGGCCGCGTTGGCTAACAAGGCGACAAAACCGATCAGGGCAAGCCAGCGCCAGTCGAAACGAAAGCCACCCATAGGTCATACTCCAACGGCAAGCGGTACCCCATCATACCACGCGGCGTCTCTGGTGGAACGTCGGAGGCTTTTGCATAGAAAGACGTAGAGACGCAATATTTTGCGTCTCTACGTCTACGGGGCCATGCATCATGCGCGCCGGAGTGTCGGTGCGAGAAAAACACCTGCGACGCATTTCCGCCGACGTAGTCTAGGCCGGACGCATAGCTGTCGGCAGCGCACCGGTTTTCTGCGTCACGAGTTGCTCGGGAGGGATGAGTTGCTTAATCTTCTGCGCCGCTTGGGCTTGCTGTTGGAGACCCTCGATCCAGGGAAGGAACGTCGCGTTGAAGGCCGTCTGACCGGGCGGGGTTTGGAGCATCTTAGGATCGGTCAGCGGGCGCACCTCGGGGGCATTGAGCAGTTCGATGATATGCCAGCCATACTGGGTCTCGATGAGGCGCCGTTCGCCCACCTTCATACTGAAAACCGCCTCATCAAAGGGGCCAATTAAGAGTCCGCGTGCGACCCAACCCAGATCGCCGCCAGCATCCTTCGAGCCAGTGTCGTCGGAGCGTCGGGCGGCGAGAGCGACAAAATCAGCTCCGCCCGTAAGTTCTTCCATCAGCGTGTTGGCCTCAGCCTTGAGCTGATCAAGCTTGACGGTGTCCGTGGTACCGTTGGTTGCCAGCAAAATGTGGCGGGCGTGGACTTGCTCGAGGGTGGTATGCCGCAAGATCATCTGCTCAATGAGCAAGTCGCGCATAATCAAGCGGCGTAAGTTGGCCTCCGTCCCAATCTTGGCGTGACCGAGGAACGCCGTAAACTGAGCGGTATCGCTAATCGCCTGGGACTGCTTAATGTCGTTGATCTGCTGCGTTATCGTCGCCTCATCAATCGTCACCGCCTCAGCCGCCGCCGCCTGCACGACCAATTCCCGTTGGATCATCTGGTTAAGCACTTGGGCTGGGTCATCACCGGGCTGGAAGAGGCGCACAAAATCGCCGCGAGTCACCGTCCCGTCACCAACTTGGGCGATCACCTCGGTGCTACTGTACTCGCCAGTCGCCTCAAACTGTGGCCCCGGCGTAGGAGGATTGACCTCACCAGGTACGGGATTGGCGCTGGGGTTTAACGCATTCGCTGTCGGTTGGGAAGAGGGCGCAGCCGGTAGCAAAAAAGCGAGGCTGGCCCCAACCGCAATGAGCAGCAGCACCGCGCTGATGATCACGGCCAACGGAGGGCGGCGGCGTCCGTTGGGGGTTTCAGTCGTAGCTGCGTCCGCTGAGTCGTCCGACTCGGGGTCATCGGCAAAGGGCAAATCGGCGGTGTCGGGCGCGGTGCCCTCATGTTGATCGTCGGTCAAGATACGCTCCAATCCTCAGCAGGCGCGGCACAGACAAGCTTGCGGTATGCTACCACAATTTACGAAGTTGCTTGGGTCAGGGGTCAGGGCGAGCGCCGCTTGATCCGTGAAACGTGAAACGTGATTCGTGACCGGGCAGCGCCCTGACGCCTCACGGATCACGGATCACGAATCACCGATCACGTCTCACGGCGGCACGCAGTTTCGCAAGCACCACCGTGAGGTCGTCCGGCAACGGGGCGGTGAACTCGCGCCACGTTCCATCGGTGGGGTGCTGAAAACCGAGCCGGTAGGCGTGCAGGAACTGCCGGGTCAGGCCAAAGGTGGCCCGTTGTCGCCGCCCGCCATACAACGGGTCGCCCAACACCGGATGGTTACGATGGAGCAGATGCACCCGAATTTGGTGCGTGCGCCCTGTCTCCAACCGCACCTCAAGCAGTGTGTACGCCCCAAGCTCCTCCTGCACCTGGTAGTGCGTGCGCGCCTCTCGCCCGCCGACGACCACGCTCATCCGCAGCCGGTCAGTCGGGTGACGCCCGACCGGCGCATCAATCACGCCCGCCGGTTCTTTGAACTGACCCTCGACCACCGCTAGGTAAACCTTGAGCATTGTGCGGGCACGCTGTTGATCCGTAAGCGCCTGCATCGCTTGGTCGTGACGGGCGACCACCAACAACCCCGAAGTGGCTTGGTCAAGCCGATGCACAATACCAGGGCGGAGATCGCCATTCACCTCCATTGTGGGATAGCGCGCCAACAAGGCATTCGCCAACGTGCCACGGCTATGCCCAGGGGCCGGATGCACCACCATCCCCGCTGCCTTATTCACCACCACCACTGCCTCGTCTTCGTAGAGAATGTCGAGCGGCAGCGCTTCGGGGACGAGCGTGCTCAGTTGGGGCGGCGGCACCGTGACGAGAATCCGCTCGCCACCACGGAGGTTGAGGCTAGCGCGGGCCTTCTGTCCATTGACCAAGATCTGCCCAGTCTCAAGCAGGTGTTGCACATGGGAGCGCGAGAGTTCCGCCACGGTAGCGGCGACAAAGCGATCCAAGCGCTCACCGGCCTGAGTGGGCGGTACCAACAACTCGATGGGGTCAGAGTCGTTCATTCGACGTCTCGGCTCAACAACTCACTGAGCAGACCATCATCGCGGGGTGCGGGGCGCGGCGCGGGGGCGGGTTCGTCGCCGACAAAGATCAGATAGGCGGCCAGCATCGTCACCCCGACGCTAATGGCACTATCCGCAAGATTGAACACAGGCCACCAACCCACGCTAATGAAATCAATGACATAACCCAACCGCAGCCGATCCACGATATTGCCCAACGCCCCGCCGACAATCAAGCCCGTCGCCCACTGCACCCAAGCACACTGATTCGGCAAGTGGTGAACGTAGGCATAGATCACCGCCACTGTAATCAGAATTGAAGTCATGGTGAAAAGTTGCGGCATGTTCTGGAACAGACCGAAGGCGACGCCGGTGTTTTGGGCATAGTTGAGGGCAAGCCAATCGCCCGCGAGCCAGAGAATCTTGCTGTGGGGAACGGGGCCGAGGGTCGCAAGTACCCTGAGCTTCACGAGTTGGTCAAGCCCTAAAACGGCTAGCCCCAGAGTGGTGGGGACAAGCCAGCGCTGTAGGCCGATTTGCGGAGACTGGACACTCACAAAAGCCTCACAAGGGTGTCAGTGCCTGACGGTCGCCACGCTGCGCGAACTCGTCGTAGATAAACTGGAGCATCAGCAGGCCAGCGCCCACGGTGATCGCACTATCAGCCAGATTAAAGATCGGAAACCAGCCGATCTGGAAGAAATCAACCACATACCCAAGGCGCACCCGGTCAAGCAGATTCCCCAAAGCCCCACCCATCACAAGGCCCATAATCACCTGGAAGCGCATGCGTTCTTTTGGCAACTGGGTGCTATAAAAATAGATCGCCCCGGCCACAATCAGCAGCGAACTGAGGGAGAGCAGTTCGGCGTGACCCTGGAAAAGACTAAAAGCGACGCCGGTGTTGTGGGAATAGGCCAACCGCACACTCTCACCGAGGAGAGGCCGAAAGTTCGTCATCGTTTCAGGGCCAAGGGTCGCCACGATCCACCCTTTGGTCAGTTGGTCGAGCATGACGACCACGGCGGCGACGGCAGTTGGTACCGCCCAGACGCGTTGCTTGCTAAGCTCCACACCTTACTCCGGTTCCCAAGCTCTTCCTCAGAACGAATATGCTTTACACCTGTGCTAAAGTTACGGGTTGAGCGCGTCAGAACGCCCTGCCTCTGCGCATAGCCACGAACCTTGACCAAGCCATTATAGCCGATTTAGACGCTGTTTGGCAGTTGCGTTGGCGCGCTGCACCGATTGCACCTCAAGCTTGACGTGTTATAATGCGGCCAAGTGTTGCTGGAGGCGACACGCCTATGTCTATGCACGAGCATCGTTCGTAGGGCGTAACCTTGATCAGGGAGATGGGGATTCGTGAAGATTACCATTGAGAAACTACCCAAGAGCCGCTTGGCTTTA
>CAIRDL010000143.1 GCA_903877345.1 uncultured Oscillochloris sp.
CGGTAATGATCTGCGTAATCTGGGGGTCAAAGGCTGCTTTCGTCATATAAGCGCCGTGGAGGAAAATCACATCGCGCACCTTCAAGCGTACCGAGGTGGTGAGCACATTGCTGAGCGCACCGATGTCGTAGGCGAAGGCAGGGAGCGTGGGCGCACCGATCTGACTATCTTCGATCAGGCGTAAAAAGTCGAGCGGGTCGGTGAGCGTGCCGAAACCCCGATCAATAAACTCGTCCTCAATCTGGAAGTCAGTCGGCTGCAAGTGGACGGCGCTGCTGCCAGTGCGCGGCACCGCCACAAAGTTGGTGTCGGTCAGCCCAACGGTGAAGGTAATCATGCGCGTCAACCGTCCGCTCAGCGCATTCGGCAGTTGCGGTGCCCGCGTCGCCACAGGGGCGGAACCCGGTTGAGGCGACGGATCTTCCGGCGGTGGGGCAAGCGGGCGCATGAATTTAGTACGAAGAAAGGGCAGTCCGTACAGGGTCATAATGTTGACGACTTTGTAGTCGTAGGCCCCAAGGCTGACCGCGTTACGGACGTAGCGCTGCTTGGCGTTCAGCAGTGCTTCGCCAATCGTCGCGCCGATGGTGTAAGTGCCGGTGCTGTCCAACACCTTCCGCGCCAACTCCTCGGTGTACAGCACCGCGAGGCGTTCGGAGTAATCCACCCCATCAGCCGTGCCGTAGCCGTAGCCGGTATTGCCCACCCAGTTGCCGCCGTGGGCATTCTGGGCCTGGGGGAAATCGGCCTGGTAGAGCGTGCGTTCTGGCATCACGGGAACCGCTCCATCAGCGACGTTGTAGCCGCTGTGGCAGCCCACCGAGTAGCCCAAGGTGCCCCCGAAGTAGGCCGAGGGCGACGCCGCTTGGTAGGCTGGCGTCAAGAGGCGTTCCGCCGTGAAGTTGCCCGCCATGCCAAGGGCCGGCAAAAGCTGCCAGTGGTCAAAGTGAGCATTCACCGAACTGAGTTCAATCTGGGCCGTACCACTGATTAAGCCTGCCCCTGGTGCAGGGAAATCAGTGGTGAGCCGACCATCAAACCACGCCTGTTCAACGGCAGGGCGCTGCCAGGTGTCATTGTTGAGGAAATTAAGCGTATTCGTCGTAAGTCCGGTGGCGTAGAGAATGCTCGCGACACGCTCCGCTTCGTCTTGCAAAAAATCGTACCCGCTGACAAAAGCCCGCCGGGGCGGTTTCTGCAACCCCGTAGTGACATCAATGGTGAAATCAGGCGTAGCTCCGCCATAAAATGACAGGTAGCGGGCAATCTCTGCCGGGCTTTCCACAATCCGGCCAACCGCCAGATGCGGCAGGTAGAAAGGGAAACCGTAGAAACGGTACGGTCGTCCCGCGCCGTAAGGATTGTCCGTCAGCAGCATCTCGTAGCGCAACGCCGCACCCTGCGCGCTGGCGGGGTCAATAATCCCGTTCGCGTTGCGCGTCGCCAGATAGGCCGCATATTCCGCTTCATTTGCAATCGTCGTTAGATCGGGTACCCGGTAAAAGGGCAGCACCGCATCGCCACCGACCAGCACAACGTTCCGCAGATTCGGGAAGGCGCTGGGCGCTTGACCGCGCACCCCGGCGTAGAAACCCGCCGCCTGAACCGTCGTGCCTGGCCCGGAAATGCCGTCGGTCGTGGCGGCCTCAATCACCTTGTCAATCAGCCCCGCCACATAGTTGGCGTAGAGCGGATTCACCTGATTCGCATCCCAAAGCGCATAGACATCACTAATCGTCTGGGTGCCCGTCACCACAGGCTGGAGCGCCGCCAAGTCAACCACGACCCCTTTTTCGGCTGGTGCGCCAGACGTGATCGGGCTGAGATTCGCCAGCCGATCTAGGCTGACCGTGATCGAGATCAGACTGGGATCAATCAGCGGGAGCCCGTAGACCTGTTCCATGCGGGCTGAGTTGTAGATGTACAGGGTCGTAATCGCCGCCGCCGGTGCCGCTAGGTTGTTTGGGTTGAGGGTCAGCGCCACATCGGGCGTCGGCGGCGGTTCGCCCAAGCCGCTGTCGCTCAACGCAATGGTAAGCCGGTAGGGCGTGGCGCTGTAGGCACCATTACTGGTCGTAACCACCACATAATAATTGCCTGGCAGCCAGAGTTGGGTGTCAATCGTCTCGCTGATCGTGCCGCTGTGGGTGCTGATCGAATTGATGGTGCCACCAATCGAATTGATGGTGCCACCAATCGAATTGATGGTGCCACCAATCGAGTTGATGGTGCCGCCAATCGAATTGATGGTGCCACCAATCGAGTTGATGGTGCCGCCAATCGAGTTGATCGTCCCGCCAATCGAGTTGATCGTCCCGCCAACTTGGGTAATCCCTTCGAGGCCAGACTGAAAGGTGACGGTAGTGGTCTGCGTGGGATCGCTGCCGCCGCCGAGGACGAGGTCGTAGTCAGCGGGCAACCCATCAAGCGTGATGCTGATCCCCGAGGCGGGACGTACTAGGCGCAGTTGAAAGTAGTCGAGGTCGGTCGCGGTGCCTAGCGTGCCAGTGATCGTCTGCTGCCAACTGAAGGCGGCGCTCGTCCCGATGGCCTCGGCATTCGCGATGATGTCGTTGGTGCTGGTGCCGTTATCACGCTGTTCGGTATAGTCCGGCAGCACCGTCATCTGGCTGAGGCTTGGCGGCGGGGGCTGTGCGGCATCTGCTACGGGCACCTGCGGGCGGAAGGTGAGGGGGGCGATCAACAGGGCCACAAACAGGGTGAAGAACGGGGATAGACGCCGCATCGTGGTGCTCCTTTTACGGTCTCAGCGCTTATGGGCTCTGTTATTGCAGATTTTAGATTGCAGATCTGCAATCTAAAATCTAAAATCGCAATACCGCAAAACTCGCCCTGTCACGCTGAGCGGAGCGAAGCGTCCCGGCGATGATAATGCACACCGGGACGCTTCGCTCCGCTCAGCGTGACATGGGTGACAGGGTGATTTTTGCTCTACTGCCTAAAATCTGCCTTAGCGCCAAATAAGCGGCAGCGCCAGTTCACTCCACGTGGTAAATTCGCCCTTCCCGGTGTAGTAGGTGACGTTGCCTGCGCTGTCCATTACGCGCACGACAAACTGGGCTTGCGACGGACGCACCGGCAAGGTGGCGTTATACGTCCCCGCCGTCGCCCCCCCGGTAAAGCTCACCTGCTCCCAGGTGTTGGTGTTCGTCATGTAGACCGCGCTCACTGTTAGGGGTGCGCTGGAGCCTTCCGAGTCGGTCGCCTCCACAATAATTTTCGACCCGACGCTCGTAGCCGCTAGGGCGGTCGTCGTGATGTTCGTCGCCTGCACGTCCACCGAATCAATGACGGGTTCGCCGCTGTCCGTACTGAGGGCGATGGCCTCCGGGGTTTGCACCGACGGGTCATCGTACAGCACCTGGAACACCATCTGCGTGTAAGGGTGCAACAACCCGGTCTGACCGTCGGTAGCGGTCTTCATCTGCGCCGCGAACGAGGTCAGTTGGTCACGCTGCTGCTCATCTTCACCCACACTGCTAAAGCCGAAGAAAATGTCCGGGTACCAGAGTCCCGCGCCAGCATCAAAATCTGGCTCGGTGGTTGTGTCCACAATCGGCGTCGTCGTATCGGTGACGATCTGGGTGATTTGGGGGTTAAAGTTTGGCTTGGTGAGAAAGGAACCACCCAGGAAGACGACATCGCGCACCCTGAGGCGGGCCGGCGAGACCGAGTCGTGGCTGAGTCCCCCGATGTCGTAGGCGAAAGCAGGCAGGGTCGGCGTACCGCTCTGACTGTTGTCGAAAAGCCGCAACAGGTCGGTTGGCGTGAAGTTGAAACTCGCCCCAATGAACTCGTCATCAATCTTGAAGTCGCTTGGGCTTAGACGCATCACCGTGCTGCCCGTGCGCGCCACCGTTACGAAGTTGGTGTCAGTCAGCGCAATGGTGAAGGTGATGGTGCGCGTCAGCAGTCCACTGACCGAGTCAGGCAAACGGGGTGCCCGCATCTCGACGGGCGACACGCCCGGCAGGGCCGAGGGATCTTCATCGGGTGGCGGGAGCGGGGTGGTGAATTTCGTGCGGAGGAAGGGCAGTCCGTAGAGGGTTGTGATGTTAATGACTTTGTAGTCGTAGGCACCGAGGCTAGCCGCATTCCGAATATAGCGCTGCTTGGCGTTCACCAGCGCCTCACCAATTGTCGCGCCGATGTACTGGAGGCCACCGTTGAGCGGATCGAAAACCACATTGTCGCGGGCCAGTTCTTCGGTGTAGAGCACCGCCAGATGCTCGGAGTAGTTCACCCCATCGGCGGTACCGTAGCCGTAGCCGGTGTTACCCACCCAGTTTCCGCCCTGACGATTCTGCGCCTGCGGGAAGTCGGCCTGGTAAAGCGCCTGGTTCGTCGTCGTCGCCGGTACGGCTTCATCAGCGACGTTGTAGCCGCTGTGACAGCCCACCGAATAGCCCAGGGTGCCCCCAAAGTACGAAAGCAGGGAACGTGGCGGGTAGGTCGGATCAAGCATGCGCTGCGCCGTGAAGTTGCCACTCGTGCCAACGGCGGGCAAAAGCTGCCAGTGGTCGAAGTGGGCGTTTACCGAACTGAGTTCAAGCTGGGCCGTGCCACTGATATAGCCGTTCGCAGGCAGCGGGAAGTCGGTTGCGAGCCGACCATTAAACCATGCCTGCTCAACCTCCGGGCGTTGCCAGGTGTTGTTGTTCAGGCTGTTGATTTCACTGCTCGCCAACCCGGTGCTCGTCAGGAGGGCGGTAATCTTCGTCGCCTGATCTTGCAAAAAGTCGTAGCCGCTGACGAAGGCGCGCTGAGGCAAGCCGGTGGTCACATCAATAACGAGATCGGGTGAACCGCCGCCATAAAACTCCAGGTATTGGGCGACCTGTTCGGGGCGTTCGACAATCCGCCCCACGGCGAGATGCGGCAAGTACAAGGGAAAACCGTAGAAGCGGTAAGGTCGCCCCGCGCCGTAGGGGTTGTCAGTCAGCAGCATGCGGTAGCGCAACGCCGCGCCCTGGGGACTGTCGGGGCTTACGATGCCGTTCGCATTCAGTGCGGTCATGTACGTGGCGTAATCCGCCTCGTTCGCCACTGTGGCGAGGTCGGGCACGCGGTAGAAGGGCAGCACCGCATCGCCGCCAACCAGCACGATGTTGCGAAGGTTCGGGAAGAAGATGGGCGCTCGGCCGCTTGACCCAGCGTAAAAATTGGCGTCCTGAGTCGTCTTCCCTGGCCCGGAAACCCCGTCACTGGTCGCGGCTTCGATCACATTGTCAATCAGCCCCGCCACATAATTGGCGTAGAGCGGGTTCGTCCTGTTTGTTTGCCAAAGCGTATAAATATCGGTGATCGTCTGGGTGCTATTCATCGGCACCAAATCGCCTAGGTTGATCAGCACGCCCTTCTCGACTGGCGCACCAGGCATAATGGAGGCGGTGCGATTAGCCAGCCGATTCAGGCTGCTCGCAATCACGCTCAGACTGGTATCGCCGGACGCGAGGGTGTAGACGCTCGCCATGCGGTTGGTGTTGTAGATGTAGAGCGTCGTGATGTCGCTGATCGGGGCCGTTAGGCTGGCCGGGTCGAGGTTGAGCGACACTTCCGGCGTCGGCGGTGGGGCAGCCAAACCACTGTCCGTCACCGTAACGGTGAGCTGGTAAGGGGTGGTGCTGTGCTCGCCTTTGCTGGTGGCGACGACGACATAATAGGTACCCGGCAGCCAGAGCAGGGTGTCAACCGCTTCGCTGGCGGTTCCCCGGTTGACGCTAATAGCCGAGATGCTGCCCCCGATAGCCGAGATGCTGCCCCCAATGGCCGAGATGCTGCCCCCAATGGCCGAGATGCTGCCCCCAATGGCCGAGATGCTGCCCCCAACTTGGGTGACATCCTCAAGGCCCGACAGGAAGGTGTCGGTGACGGCAGTCGTCTGGCTGAGGTCGCTGCCGCCGCCGAGGACGAGGTCGTAGTCGGCGGGCAGGCCATCCAGGGTCATTTTGATCCGCGAGGCGGGCCGACTGATGGTGAGCTTGTAGTAGTCGAGGTCACTCGTGCTGCCAATCGTGCCGGTGATGATCTGCATCCAGCTGATCGGCTCGGTGGTGCCAATCGTCTCGGCACCGGGGATGGTGTTGTTCGTGCTGGCACCGACGGCTTCTTGCTCGCCGTAAGCAGGCAGCACGGTCTGGCTCAGGGTAGGCGGCGGCGGCACCTGAGCCGCATCAGCTACCGGTGCCGCCGGGCGCAGCGCGAAGGGTGCAAGCATCAGTACCGTGAAGAGGACGAGCAACGGACTCAGACGACGCATAGCGATGCTCCTTTAGATAAGGGTTCAGGGGCCAAGTTTCAGGGTTCAGGGGCCAGATCAAGCGCATCAGAACGCTTTGCGTGGGCTAAAACTGTAAAGCTGAAATTACTTTGGGGAAGCGGATCTTTTTACGTATCCCATCGCGGGCATCATGTCACCCTGAGTACTAAATGGCCCGTCGGCCAGTGGTGCCGGGAGAAACGTCCTCGCCTGTCACCCCGAGCGTAGCGAGGGGTCTCGGCATGAATCCGCACAACCACCGGGACGCTTCGCTGGCGCTCAGCGTGACAAGCACGATGTTTCTCAGGAGCGCAGCGAAGGGTCTGCTAGGAGGCCGGGAGCGATGCTTCGCTGCGCTCAGCATGACATGGTGTTGGGCTACTTTAAAATTTCCGCACCCCTTATAGTCTTGGCTGGCACATGGCTTCCTGATGCGCTCGACCTGAAACCTGAAACCTAACACCTGAAACCTAACACCTGAAACCTTGCCTTAGCGCACGATCAGCGGTAAGGCCAAGAGGCTCGGTGTCTGTGAAGTTAGGTGGCCCTTGCCAGTGTAGTAACTGCTGTTGCCCGCGTTGTCGGTGGCGCGCACGACAAAACGGGCGTTGATTGGGCGCACCGGCAAGACGAGGGTGTACGTGTCAGTCAGTCCCTTTGTAAAGTTCACCGCCACCCAGGTGTTGCCGTTGGCAACATAGAACGCGCTTACGTCTAAGGCAGCACTGGCCCCAACTCCATCGGACGCCTGCACGACCACTTCTGTCCCGCCAATGGCGGCGAGGCTGTTGCTCGTCAGAGCCGGTCGCACCACCACAGACTGGATGACCGGCGCGGTCGTGTCTGCGTTGAGCGCCAGCGCCGAGGCGGTTTGCACCATCGGATCTTCGTAGATCACCTTTAAGACCATCTTGGTGTACGGGCGCAACAGCCCCGTTGTGCCGTTAAGGTCGGCGCGAAGTTGGGCTGCGAACGCGGTGAGTTGGTCGAACTGTTGGTCGCCTGCACCCACACTGCTGAAGCCGAAGAACTTGTCCGGGTACCAGACGCCCGCCCCTGCCGCGAAGTTTGGCTCGCTGGCGGTGTCAATAATCGGCGTCGTGGTATCGGTGACGATCTGCGTGATCTGCGGGTTAAAGCCAGGCAGTGCGTTGTACGTGCCGTCCACGAAAACCACATCACGCACC
>CAIRDL010000144.1 GCA_903877345.1 uncultured Oscillochloris sp.
CATGGCCGATAAAGATTTGCTGGCGGTGCGCTACGCCCGCCACAATGCCGTGCTTAACGCCACCACGAACACCAGCGTAGTTGGCAGCGTTGGCCTCGAAACCGTGCCTCCCGGCCCCTACGACCTCATCGTTGCAAACGTCCCCGCTAAGATCGGCGACCTGGCGATTGAGCAGGAGTTCGTGCTTGGCCCACTGGCGCAATTGCGTCCAGGGGGCGAATATTGGTTTGTCGTCGTCAGCGGGCTTAATCACCTCATTCCCCGCCTCGGCCCGTTGCATCAACTCAAGCTCAAGGCGCTCAAGAAGCGCGCTGGGCATACCGTCTACCGCATAACCCCATGATTTACACTGACGCTGCGGCTGCTGCCGCTGCTTTCCGCGAGCAGATTGACCAGGCCCAAACCATTCTGCTCCTTACCCACATCCACCCCGACGGTGACGCCATCGGTTCGTTGCTTGGCGCTTACCACGCCCTGCGCGATTTGGGGAAAGAGCCGCTGCCCCTCGCTTCTTCTTCACTGCCGAGCTACTGCCTGGGACTGCCCGGTGCCGAAGCCGTGCGCGTCTATGTACCCGGTACCGCGCTGCCCGAGGCCGATTTGATCTGGATGCTCGATACCGCGACCCTGAGCCGCGTCGGCGCGATCTTTGACGACCATAGCGCGGCGCTGATCAGTCGTCCGCTGATCATCACCGACCACCACGTTACCAACGACGGCGGCGGTCTCGTCAATCTGATTGACCCCAGTGCCAGTTCAAATGCCGAACTGCTCTTCGCGCTGCTCCAGGCGATGGGCTTGCCCGTTAGCCCCGCCGCCGCGACGTGCATGTACATGGGCCTCATCACCGACACCCAGAGTTTCCAGACGAGCAGCACTGGTGCGCGTACCCTCCGCACCGCTGCTGATCTGCTTGAGGTCGGGGCCAACCGGCGGTTGGTCATAGATGCCATCTATTTCAGCATTCCCGACAGCACGATGCGCCTTTCGGCCCTCGCCCTCAGCAATTTGCACCGTGAGGCGGACGGCCTCGTCTGGGTCACGGTTTCGCAGCATCAGCTCAAGCAAGCCGGCGCAGGTGCCGAGGCGACCGACGATACGACCGCGCAACTCCAACGGATTGTGGGCATGCGGATCTGTGCGCTGTTCCGCGAACTGGAAGACGGTACGGTGAAACTCAGTCTGCGTTCGGTGCCCGGCATCAATGTGGCCGCCATCGCGCAACTTTGGGATGGCGGCGGCCATCGCCAAGCCGCCGGGGTCAGCCTGCCCTTCAGTTTGGCCGAAGCGCCCACCATCGTACTCCCGTATCTGCGGGCGGCGCTGACGGCAACGACGTAGAACTTCAGGCTAAGGCATGCTTCAGAAGCGGCGCGTTCAACTTGACAGTTGAACCCCATACCCACATGCTCCTTGCGGCTTTGCGGCTTTGCGGCTTTGCGTCAGATCGCTGAACGGTCAAGCTAGATTGAAACATGCCTAATGCACGGCTTCCTCAACCTCAACAAACCGGCGGGCCTCACGTCGCACGATGTCGTGGTGCGCGTGCGCCGTCTCGTCGGGCGCAAGGTGAAGGTGGGCCACGCTGGCACCCTTGACCCCGCCGCGACGGGCGTGTTGCCGGTCGCCCTCGGTCATGCCACGCGCCTCATCGAATATCTGACCGAGGCGCGCAAAGGCTACCAGGGCCTTGTTCGCTTGGGCGTCGCCACCACTACCGATGATGCCGAGGGCGAAGCGCTGGCGACGTATACTGTGCCGCCGCTTACCGACGCCCAAATCGAGGCCGCCCTCGCCCCAATGCGCGGCGCAATCATGCAGGTGCCGCCGATGTACTCGGCCCTGCACCACGACGGTCAGCGCCTTTACGACCTCGCCCGCGCCGGACAGACGGTTGAACTGGCCCCGCGCCCCGTCATGGTTTACGCGCTGACCTGGGCACGGGTCGCGGACGACGCGCTGCTGCTCACGGTCGAGTGCGGCAAAGGCACCTACATCCGCGCCTTGGCCCGCGACCTCGGCACGACCTTAGGCTGCGGGGCGCATCTTGCTGCCTTGGAGCGCACCTTCGTCGGCTCATTTCGCACCACCGACGCGCTGCCCCTCGACGCGCTGCTCGCCGACCCGGCGCGCCTGCCGGGGGCGCTGCTGCCGCCCGAAACCGCCGTCGCCGACTGGCCGGTGGTTCACCTCGACGCTGAAGCCGCGCACCGCATTAGCAACGGCTTAGCAGTGCAGCTATGTATTGAAAGCGAACGGGTGCGTGCCCACGGCCCTAGCGGTACCCTGTTGGCCCTATTGCACCGCGAGGCGACGGGGTGGCACCCCGAAAAGGTTTTCCTCACCTGAGCTGGCGAACCTGCGCCCCAGTTGCGGCTCAACTGCGCTTGCGAGGTTCCTCAGGCTGTTGCGTCCCAAGGGTACTCAGCCCATTCCGCACACTCGTGACCAAGCGCCCCAACTGCTCATCCAGATCCTCCAACACCTGACGGGCATAGGCATCAGCCCCGGCGCGCACCTGGGCGGCTTCATGCTCAGCGCGCTGCAACAACCGCACGCGCTCGCTCTCCACCGCATCGAGCAAACCCCGTTCCTCAAGCACCTGTTGCACCCGCGCCTGCGCCTCAGCAATCAGGCGTTCCTGCTCTTGGACGATCCGACGGGCGCGTTTCTGCTCCTCAGGAATCGCAACGCGCATCCGGTCAATAATCGCCAGAATGCGCTCCTCATCAACAAGCAACCGCCCACTGAACGGCACCCGCCGACCATCAGCGAGCGCGTCCTCCAGTTCATCAATCAAATCATCCAGCTCGATGGTCACAGCTGCTTGCCTTTAGGCGCATTAGCCCTGGGTTCCTGATCCGCGTTGCGCGAATTTCTGCCGGAGTGCGGTGACAATATGGGGCGGCACAAACTCGACCGGATCGCGCCCCAACCCCGCGATTTCGCGGACGGCGCTCGAGCTGATATGCGCGTAGCGGCGGCTCGCCATCAGCACCACAACCTCGACGTCGGCATCGAGGGTCTGGTTCAGTTGCGCCATATTGTACTCAATCTCAAAATCGCTCACCGTGCGGAGGCCGCGCACGAGCGCGATGGCACCCATTGCGTGGGCGAAGTCCACGGTCAGCGCATTGTACGTTTGCGCCTCGACCCGTGGCATATCGGCGATGGCCTCGCGCAACAACGCCATCCGCTCCTCAGTCGTGAAGAGCAGTTGCTTCTTCGGTTGGTCAAAAACACCCAAGATCACGCGGTCAAACAGCCGACTCGCCCGGGCTGCGATGTCGAGATGGGCGTAGGTAACGGGATCAAAGCTGCCAGGGTAGACGGCGATGCGTGCTGCGATCACAGGTGCCTCGTTGTGGCCTCATCGGACGGTTCCGCTGCAACCGGCGGCGGGGCGAGGTCGCCCCAAGCAAAGATTGAGAAGCAGGAATCGCCGAGGCGGCGGAACTTAATGCGGTTGAGGCCAGGGTAGCTATCGGCCAAGACGACGCGGGGCGAATGGCCGACAATCACCAGACTTTCGGCGTGACCCATACCCATTGCAGCAACCAAGCCAATCGTCTGCTCAATCGTCGGATCGGCGTAGGGCGGGTCGAGCATAATATAATCGAACGGGCCATGTTCGCGTTGCGTATGCAGGAAACGCTCGACGCGCATCGTATGCACCCGCGCTTGAGCCTCGAATTTAGTGTGGCGTAAGTTATCGCGAATAATCGTACAAACGTGGGCGCTCTGTTCGACAAAATCGGCGGTACTCGCCCCCCGCGACAGAAACTCAATACCCAAGGAGCCAGTGCCCGCGTACAGGTCAAGCACGCGCCCACTGAAGCGCCCGTAACCCTCCAGCACCGCGAAGAGCGACTCCTTCACACGGTCGAGCATCGGTCGGGTGCCCAGCCCCTTCGGAGCCTTCAGTTTATGGCCTTTAGCCCGCCCGGTAATCACACGCATAGCCGCCCCCAAGAATGGCCGCTATTGTAGCATAAGACCAGCTTACCGTTCGCTGCTTCTCGTTAGAGTACTGGGGAAGTCAGTGCCAGTCTTTGCTTAGGGCTGCTTGGAGCGTCATGGCGGTGCGAACACCGTCAAGTTGCAGGCCGAGGCCGACGATGGTTTGGGCAACTTCGGGTCGGATGCCCACCAGGATGGCCTCGGCACCCAGAAGGCGCAAGGCGCTGATCGTCTCGACAAGCCCCCGTGCGACTTGGGTGTCTACCACCGGCACGCCGGTAATGTCGAGGATCAGCCGCCGCGCCTGTGTTCCCTCAACTGCCGCTAGGGCGCGGGCCTGAAAGGTCTGTAGTCGCCCGCTGTCAAGCGCGCCAATGAGGGGCAGCACGAGCGTTGTCGCCGAAATCGGCAGCACCGGCACGCTCATTTCGCGGATCGCCTCGCGCTGGGCCGTCACCTCAGCGAGCAACTGCGCCTGCGCCACCGTCTGTGCGCTGAGGTTATCGAGCGCCTGTTGGAGATCCGCCGTGCGGGCGGCCACCTGCGCCTCAAGGCTCAAGTTGCTCTGGGCAAGGCTTTGGCGGGCCGCGTCGGCCTCTGCTTGCGCTTGCCAACTTGCCTCAAGCGCCCGCCAACTGGCGCGAGCGCCCAGGTAGCTAAACAGCGTGGCTTGAATGATCATCAAAGCTGGCCCCAAGAGCAGATTGGGGTAAAGTTCCCCATCAACCGGATTCGGGCCAAGGCCGATTCTGGCGAGCCCTAGCCCCAGAAGGGCCAGAAGACCAACGGCCCAGACTTGGCGGGGCCGCAGTACGAGGCCACCCACGATGACTGACGGTACCAGGAAGAAGAGCGTTACCAACAGGCTCCCCCGCACCAACACGATCAGCACTGGCCCAAGCAACAGCGGCACCAGCAAAAGACTGGCGGCCAGAGTCACGCGGCCCCGGATGGTGAGCCACAGGGAGCCGGACAGAATCAAGAGGAGGACGCAGAGCGCTGCGATGGCCGTACGTTGCCCAGGCTGAAGCAGTAACAGCAGGCTCGCAATAACAAGAAACCCCATCATGATGAGGTCAACCAATACCAGGAGTTGGGCGCGACGTTGCACATCTGGGTCAGGGTGGATGACGGTCAATAGGCGAACGAGCGGGTTAACGCTCATAGGCACTCCTCTGAGATAAGGGCGCGAAGGTTATGCCTTCGCCCGCAGTATACCGCAGCGACTACGGCCCGCTAGTTTGCCTATCTATAGACTTTCAGATAAAGAATCTGGGAGGAAGGTCACCTCGCCCTGAGACCTTGCCCAACAAGGGCTATGCTATAATCGCCCCCGATGCGCTGGATACCTACTTTGCAAGAGACCGGCCAGGCCGTGCCGTTAAGTCAGGGCGACCGCTTGGCCCGTTGGCTGCTCCCGCTCCTCGTTGGCGTGGTCGCCCTGCTGCCCCGGCTCAGCGGCCTGCCCGATTTCTTTACCACAGACGAGGCGTACCACTGGATCAGCCGTACCGAGGGCTTCGCCGCCGCTGTGGGCACGGGCCGTTGGGCCGACACGATCCTCACCGGCCACCCCGGCGTGACGCTGCTCTGGCTCGGCGGTTTCGGTTTAAGTCTGGAGCGGTTGCTCGTTGGCGCGGGCTGGGTTACGCGCCCCGACAGTTTGGGGCATCTCGCGTGGCTGCGGCTCGGCCCGGTCTTGGTGCATACGCTCGCCCTGACTGGCGGCTACCTGCTCCTGCGCCGCCTCGTGCGCCCCGCGCTCGCCTTCGTTGCCGCGCTGCTCTGGGCCACTTCGCCCTTCCTCGTGGCTCACGGGCGCTTGCTCCACCTCGATGCGCTGCTCACTGATTTTTGCACCCTGACACTGTTGGCGACCCTCGTGGCCTGCCGCGCCGCCCGTCCTCGGCCTTGGCTGGTCGGCGCTGGCGTGCTGTGTGGTCTCGCCCTGCTCACCAAAGGCCCAGCCCTGATTGCGCTCCCGGTGCTCGGGCTTACGCTCTTCGCCCTTGGGGGTGCGCGCCGCCCGCCGCCCGCCCAAGGCAACCGGCTCGTCGCTTTTGTCGCCGCACACCTACGCTGGGCGGTGCCCCGTTATCTGCTGCTGCTTACCGTCGCCGCCGCAACCGTCTTTTTGCTTTGGCCCGCGCTCTGGGCGGCACCCGATCAGGCAGTGGGCCGCTATGTGGACGAGATTGTCGGTAACGGTGGGCGGGCCAATGGCGACGGTCAGTTTTTTCTTGGTAAAAGCGATGCCGATCCCGGTCTGTTTTTCTATCCCTTCGCTGGTCTCTACCGGTTGACGCCTGGCGAACTGCTTGGATTGGCGCTGCTGCCCTTGGTGCTCTGGTCGTGGACACGGGTGGGCAAGGCCGACCCAGCGACCCAACACGAGCGTGCGACCCTCATCGCCCTCGGGGCTTTTGCCCTTTTCTGGCTCTTGGTGATGACCGCCGGGCCAAAGAAGTTCGACCGCTACGTCCTGCCCATGTGGCCCGCGCTGCTCACCCTGAGCGCCGCCGGACTGTTGGGCGGATGGACGTGGCTGCGGGAGCGTTGGCGCAGCCTCGGGCGGGGCGCGGTGCCGGTGGCGCTCCTTTTAGCATTGCAAAGCGGTACGCTGGCTTGGTATCACCCGTACTACCTAAGCTATTACAACCCTTTGCTTGGCGGCGGTGCAGTGGCTCAACGCCTCTTTCTGATCGGCTGGGGCGAGGGGCTGGATCAGGTGGGCGCGTGGCTGCGCGAACGCCCCGACATTCCCCACGGGCAGATCCTTTCCGCTTTGCCGCCGACGCTCCAACCCTTTGTGCCCGTCCCCGTGCGTGAGGTGCGGGACATTGATGTTGTTACCGCCAACTACGCCGTGGTCTATCTGGAGTCACTTCAGCGCAAGGATGTGCCTGACATTTATGCGCGCATTCAGGCCACGCTGCCGCTTCATACGGTGACGCTGCACGGCATCGAGTATGCCCGCATTTACCAACTTGCGCGCCCCTTCACCACGCCGGTCGGGGCTGTGTTCGGCGGGACACTGGGGTTGCTGGGCTACAGCGCCAGTCAAACGGGAACCCTGCTGACCGTCACGCCGGCTTGGGATGTGCGTGGCCCGGTGGCAAAAGATTTGACCCTGTTTCTCTTCGTTTTCGACGCGGCGGGCAAGCAGATCGCACAGATTGATGTGCCGCCCGGTGGCACCAGCGTCAAGCC
>CAIRDL010000145.1 GCA_903877345.1 uncultured Oscillochloris sp.
ACCTTACTTTACGGACTACTGATCCCCAACCCCCAACCCCTAGATTTAGCGTAGCGCCGCAACCATCACCGTGACGTTATGACGCATATAGTCAAGGTAGGTTGCGCCGTCGCCGCCCGCCGGGGTGAGGGACTCGGTCAGGACGGTGACGAGCTTGGTGCCGGTGTCGTTCGCGATTTGGCGGGCCAAATTCGCGTTGACGATGTTGCCCACAAAGATCGCCTTCACGCCCAACGCCTTGATTTGCGTCTGGAGGGCCGCCAAATCCTGGGCTGACGCCTCCGCCGAGGAACTGTAGCCCGGCAGGAGCGTGCCAACCTGCTTGAGTCCGTAACGGTCGGCCAGATAGCCGAAGAGGGCGTGGTCAGTCACGAGGAGGCGTTGGGCTGCGGGTACTTGGGCAAACTGCGTGCCGATCCAGGTTGCCAGTTCGTCAAGCTGGGCATTGTAGCGCGTCGCATTCGCCTGATAAAGTGGCGCATTGGCCGCATCAAGACGGCCTAGGGTCGCCACAATCGCGGCAGTCCAATACTTCACATTGGCAGGATCAGTCCAAGTATGCGGGTCGTGGGGCCCAAGTTCGTCGGCGTGGGCTGGGCCAGGTTGCCCCGCGTCCCCGGTATGCACTTCGCCCGTCGCCAACTCGCGTAGCGGAATGTCTTGTGACAATTCAACCACCGCAGCCTGACCGCCCGCACTCGCCAACAAACTGGCGAGAAACGCCTCATAGCCGACGCCGCTCACAAACACGACTTGGGCCGTCGTGACGCGGGCGATGTCTTGGGGTGAAGGGGCGAAACTGTGGGCATCGCTGCCAATAGGCACCAGCGTACTCACCGTGACCAGCTCGCCGCCAACTTGGCGCACGACATCACCGACGATGCTGGTACTTGCCACAATGCTCAGCGGCTGACGGGCGGTTTGGCCTGGTGATGCGGTGGGGCCTTGCGTCGTAGGCGGCTGTCCGCACGCCCCCAGAACGAGCGCTGCCGTCATGACCAGCGGCAGAAGCAAGCGTCGCACCATCACCGCGCCTCGCGCATTTGAGACATTGTTTCAACAAGGGCTATTATCGCAGCAGCGGCGGGGCTTGTCAAACGGGCGAGGCGGGGAGGCATGCTGCAATCTAAAATCTAAAATTCAAAATTCGTCCTACGCCCTCTTGGCGCAGGGCTGATGCAACGTCATCGTGTGCGCCGTAGCCCAGCCAGTAAACTGGCGGGCTACGGGTACGAAGCCCGCCTCGCGGGCTCACCGAGCCTGCTTTAGCAGGCTTCGTAAACGTAGCCGGTGGCTTCAGTCACCCGGCGAACGGGTAGGCTACGGCGCGCTCGGACTTTGCAACCGCCTCTTGGCGTGGCGGATCATGCCTCTGGCCTCGCGTTGCGCTATCATGGGTGCTGCGGGTAGCGTCCGGCATGCCTTGACACCGCGCTGGCCTTCGCTCCACCCGTCAGTTTGGCGCAACGCCGCGCCGAGATTCAGCGCTTGTGTGTGCAGGTCGCCTCGTCAGCCCGAACTTCGGACAAGGAGTCCCATGTCTCGCACTACCGCTTTTGAACGCCCTGACCGCCCACATTGCCCTCCTCGATCCTGTGGGTACCATCCTGGCGGTCAACGCCGCGTGGACGGACTTTGCCCGCGCCAACGGGGCTGATGCACCAACGACGACCGGCGTTGGGGTGAATTACCTCGCGGTCTGCCGCACGACGAGCGGAGCGGACGCCTCTACTGCAACGGTGGTCGCGACAGGTATTGCGGCGGTGCTGGCGGGTCAGCGCGACAGCTTCACCTATGAGTATACCTGCCACGCGCCCCACGAGCAGCGCTGGTTTCGGATGCGCGTCACCTCGCTCGGCAGCACGGTTGGCGCAATCGTCGTCCACGAACCGATTACCGCCGCTAAACAGAACGCCCAGACAAACGCATGGCTGGCGGCCATCGTCGCCTCCTCGGACGACGCGATTATTGGTACGACGCTGGCGGGGCAGATCTTGAGTTGGAATGCCAGCGCGGAGCGTATCTTCGGCTACCCGGCGTCCCAGGTCATCGGCCAACCGTTTACGCGCATCATGCCGCCGCCGTTGGATGTTGAACTGATGCCCCTCTCGCCCGACGACGACGATCCGCGCCGGTACGTCGAGCACGCGCTTGTCCGCCACGACGGGCAGCGCATCATCGTCGCACTCAACTTCGCCCCCATCCGCGACCAAGACGGCATGATCGTCGGTTCGGTCGTGATCGGGCACGATGTTACGGAACAGAAAAAGACCGAGGCGGCGCTCCGTGCGAGCAAGGAGCGCTTTCGTTCCATCATCGAGAATAGCGTCGAGGGGATTGTCCTGATCGATGCCAATCTCCAGACTTGCTATGTCAGCCCGACCATCACCACGCTGCTGGGCTACCCGGTTGAGACCTTTGCCGCGCTCTGGACACATGGCTTGTGCCATCCGGATGACCAGCTCCAGCTCGATACGTTCATCGCCACGCTAACCACCAACGGCGGGGCGACCGGGCAGGTCACCACACGCTTGTTCCACCAGGATGGGAACTGGCGCTGGGTGGAGCTGCGTGGCAACAATCAGACTCACAACCCGGCAATCCGTGAGATCATCGTGAGCTTTCACAATGTGACTAAGCGCGTGTGGCTCTACGACGAGATGTTCGCGGCCCATAGGCGGCTCCAGCAGATCTCCCAGCAGCTGCTGGTGGCGCAGGAACAGGGGCGCCACCATATCGCCCGCGAGCTCCACGACGAGATCGGCCAGGCCCTTGGTGCCCTAAAGATTAACCTGTATATGCTGGGCACCTGGCCGGGAACCAGTGCCAACACCGCCCGGCTCGCTGAGAGTTTGCATATCGTTGATGTCCTGATTCAGCAGGTGCGGACACTCTCGCTGGATCTGCACCCGGCGATGCTCGACGACCTTGGGCTGGTCGCCACCCTCATGTGGTACTTGGATCGGTTCCAGCAGCGCACCGGGCTTGCCCTGGCCTTCGCCGACCGCCTCGGAGTCGTGCCGATGTCACCGCTCGTCGCGACGGCCTGCTTTCGGATCGCCCAAGAAGCCTTGACCAATGTGGCCCGCCACGCCCAAGCGCAGCGTATGACCGTCACGCTTAGCCGCCAGGAAGAAATGTTCGCCCTGAGTGTTTGTGATGACGGGATCGGCTTTGATGTGCAGGATCAACGGGCCAAAGCGGGGGCTGGTGCGAGCCTCGGGCTGATTAGTATCGCCGAGCGCGCCGAGCGGGCGGGCGGATGGGTGGATATCAGTTCCTCCCCCGGCAACGGTGCGGAGGTTTGGGCCTGGTTTCCGCTAGATGTTGCGTCGGCCGTTGCCAACTAGGGAAGAGAAGGAGAAGGACTAATGGCACCACTGCGGATACTGATCGCCGAGGATCATGTACTCATGCGGGCAGGTCTGCGCCTGCTGTTGGAGCAAATGAATGAGGTCGTCGTGGTCGCGGAGGCCAGCGATGGGGCCGAAGCCTTGCGCCTGTTCGCGCTCCACCGTCCCGATATCGCCGTGCTCGACATCGCGATGGAGCCACTCAATGGGCTGGAGGTCACCGTGCGGGTAAAGACGGAATGGCCTGAGGTACGCGTGCTCATGCTCTCGATGTATGCGACCGACAGCTACATTGAGCAGGCGCTCCGGGCGGGGGCGAACGGCTACCTGCTCAAAGACGCTGCTCCGGTTGAACTGGCCCGCGCCATCCGCGCGGTGGCGTCCGGGGGGACCTATCTGAGTTCAGCGGTCGCCAGCCGCGTGATGAAGCAGTTCACCCAAGGGACAGCGGAGCCACAAGATGGGCTAGAACAGCTCACCCGCGCCAGCGGAGCATCCTGCGGCTGATCGCGACGGGGCAGAACTCCAAGGAGATTGCCAGCACACTCCTGATCAGCGTGAAGACGGTGGAGGGTCACCGCGCCCATCTAATGGCGCGGCTCGGCATCTATAGCAATCCTATTGGGGGTGTTGCGTGGAGTCAAGGCTTCAGCCGGATAAGGCCGCCTAAAGGCTCGACTCCTTTTCATAACCTGTGTAGGATTGCTATATGAAGTGGCCGGCCTGGTGCGCTTTGCCATCCGTGCTGGGCTTGTGGATCGTGACGCCTGAGGTGATCCGAGGAAATTCCATCGTGGGCGTAGAGACGCAAAATCTTGCGTCTCTACAATCCACAATTCGTCCTACACCTGCCGCGCCGCAATCGCAGCGAGTTCACTCACGGCAGGATAGGGGCCGTAGATCGCGGCCAAATCTTCGAGGCGCAACCTCGCTCGTCGGGCGACCGCCAGGGGAGCCAAGATCTCGGCGGCGCGCGGGGCGACCGCAACGGCACCCGCAACGCGCCCCCCATAGTCCCAAGCCAGCGTCAGGAAGCCCTCGGTGGCGTCCATCACATGGGCCGCCAGACTATCGGCTAGGGCGACCGTCACGCTGCCTGCAGCGCCTTCGGTGGTGAGGCGCCCGATTTTGGCGGCTTGTGGCCCTTCCATGAAGGCCAGCACAATCCCATCAATGTCGGCAGGTTCACTGGAACGACGAACCGCGTGCAGAGCTGCCGCACGGGCCTGGGCCATCGCCACACTCGCCGCGACCGGAGCGAGCGCATCGCCGACGAGATAGACCCCGTGCAGCTTCGTCTGGCCGTAGACATCGGTTGTGGCTTGTTCGGCGGGCAATCCTACGGCGCGGTGATCGGGACGCCGCCCAAAGGCAAGGAAGGCCACCTCTGCCCCGTGGCGTTCACCGTTCACCGTAACGGCTGACACGCCTTCGAGACGAGCAGCGAGGCGCGTCACACGGCTGTGGGGAGCAACATGCACGCCTTGGCGTTCGAGGAGGCGCGTCAGGTAGCCATCCACCTCGGGGGCGGTGCCACTGTGGGGCGTTGCCTCGGGGACTAGCCAAGTTACGGCGCTCCCAAGTAGGCTCAGGGTATGGCACAACTCAAAGCCAATCGTGCCGTCACCAACCACGAGGGCGCTTGCGGGTAGACTCTGGAGCTTGCCCAGTTCCTCAGCGGCAAGGATACGCTCACCGTCAGGGGCCAAATCGGGGGGCAGCGTGAGCGTAGCCCCGGCGGCGATGATCACGGCGTCGGCCTCAAGGCGCATCTGTTCGCCGTCAAGACTTTTGACCAGCACGGCACCCGGCCCGTCGAGTTGCCCGCGTCCTGGCAACGGCGTGACATCGAGGGCGGCGAGATCGGCGGCGCAGCGCGCCTGCCAACCTGCGCTCGCCCGGGCGACGCGCGCGCCAATCGCCTCGAGGTTACGCTCACCGGCGACGGCGGCGGCCAGCCAAACGCGCCCCGCCAATGGCCCCCACGCCCCCGGCACCCCGTCAGCAACCAAGGTGACGGCTGCGTGCGGGGCTGCTGCCCGCGCCGCCTCAACCCCTGCTGGCCCACCCCCAATGATCACGATCCGCATGACGCACCTCTTCCTTGATTCGCCGCATGGTAGACGGGAATTTTCAATCATCCAGGTCGTGCAAATGATCCGTGCTACGTGATCCGTGACCTGGCTGCACCCTGACCGATTACGGATCACGGATTGGACGGGAGGTTTTAAATCTTCCACTTCCCTTATAGCATAATTCGGCACGCCCTCAGCGCAACCCATCTTAGGGCTGTTGCAAAGCTCGCCGTGGGGTTGATGAACTTCACCTAAAATGATCCGTACACTTGTATAGTAATCCTAAAATGGTTGTGAAAAGGGGTCGAGACTTCAGGCGGTTCTATGCAACAAACCCAAGGGATGCGGAAAATTTAAAATGTCCCGGTCGTCGTGTGACTCGTGATGCGTGATCCGTGACTAGGCCGCACCCTGAGC
>CAIRDL010000146.1 GCA_903877345.1 uncultured Oscillochloris sp.
GCCAGTTCCACGCGCAAGCGGCTTTCATGCAGTTCAGCTTCGGCCTCTTTCCGCTCGGTAATATCCTGCACAATGCCCAGCGCTTTGAGCGGTTGGCCCTGTGCAGTGAGGGTGATGTTGGCCTTGACGAAGACCCAACGCACGTCGCCTTGCAGGATAATTCGGTGTTCGACATTGTAGGTAGTACTCTGCATCGCCGCCACCCAGGCTGCTTGCACGTAGGCTTGGTCGTCAGGATGGGTCAGGGCCAACAGCGACTGGGTTGTATGCGTCGTTCTGGCGAGCCAAGCAAGTTGGTGCGAACCTGCCGTGGTGGCTTGAAAGGTTTTCGTCTGGAGGTCGGCAGTCCAACTGGCTAAATTGGCAATCGCCTGCGCTTCAGACAGAATCTGCGTATTTCGGCGCAGCGCTTCTTCGGTACGCAAGTACATGGTGAGATTGGCGATCTCGGTGGCAATCGTTTCAAGCGTATGGCGGGCAAAGGCGGGTACCTCCGTCAGCGTGTGCGACGCGACGTTGAGCGCACCGATGTTCCGGCCTTGATAGTGAATCGCAAGCGAAGCCGCAGCGGTCAGACCCTCGTTCCGCAAATAGGGAATTGACTGGATCTGAGCGGCGTTGACATAGAGCATCTTGTTTGCAAGCATCGCCCGCGCATTCGGGGTGTCAACAGGAAACGGTGAAGTCGCCTGCACAAAAGCGGGACTCAGCCCTTGATAATGAACGAGTTCCAGGATCCGCTCCTCGGCGTCAAGCAGGTAGATCCCGCCGCTGTCCATGCCCGTGACCTGTAGCGCAAGCTCAAGACACAACGGCCACGCCGCCTGACTTGTACTGACCGTACTGATGATGCGCGCCAAGTCACGTTGGGCATACACCAACGCCTCCGTATGTTTGCGCGCACTAACGTCGTGGATAATCGCAAAAAGCACCTGTCGCGCCTGCATCAAAAGCGGGGAAGCATAGACCTCGACCAGACATTCGGTGCCGTCGGCTAGTTTATGGGGCAAAATGGAGGCACTGCGCGCCTCCTGGAGCACTTTCTGCTGCTCTAGCGCCTCTTGCTCGGGCGAGAGCATGGTGATTTGACTGATCTGTAGGCTGCACAAGGTTTCCTTGGGGTAGCCATAGAAATGGACGGCAGCTTGATTGGCGTCAATAATCATGCCCGTAAGCGGGTCAATCAGCAGCATGATTGCGCCATGATGTTCAAACAACAGATGAAAGCGGGCCTCGTTGTCCCGCAACGCTGCCGCCGTCAGATCCGGTTGGCGCTCATTGCGCTGGTTTTGCTGCCGCCAGACCAGCGCCGCCCCACCCAGCGCCATTAGCATGCCGAATAGCCCCACAAACAGCCACCCATACGCCCACTGTGGCGTGAACGCTTCGCCAAGCAGCAACTTGGCAAGGCCAAACACCAGCAAAGTACTGAGAATACCGAGAATCGCCTGTGAAAGCCGCCCTTTTTTACCGTCAAGGTTCATGGGCTAATACTCCAACGTTGCGCGTAGCATGGCAACGTGCGGGCAAACAGTGCGCTGTCGGGGGTGCAATCACTAGGGCTGAGGATCGTGAGGGTAACTGTAGAACCGACCCTATGCTACAATGAGGCTTGAGGTACCTAGTACAAACGATGCGGTAGCAGCGCCGCCGAAAGTATAGCAGAAATATGCAGGAGGGCATAGCAATGGGCTTTTTCGATCAAATAGGTAAGCAGATTTCGCAAGGAGTTGACCGGGCTAAGTTCGAGGCCGAGAAGTTCCAAACCACCACCCGACTCCAAGGTGAGGTAAACGAGTTTCGCCGCCAGCTTGACGCGAAACTCGGCGAACTGGGCCAGCGGGCCTACGAACTCCAGCGGGCAGGGCAGATCAACTCGGCAACCTTAGCCGAATTGGCGCAGGCGGTTGACCAACTGCGGGCCACCGTTCTAGCGAAGGAGGAGGAACTGAAGAGCACCCAGGCCGACGTTTTTGTGGAGCCACCGCCGGTCGTTGGGCCACCACCAGTCCATCCCGCGCCAAGCACCTACGCCGCGCCCGCCGCGCCCACGCCCGCCACCCCCAGCCAGAAACTCTGCACGGTTTGCAACTTCCAAATGCCCTTCACGGCGATGTTCTGCCCCAACTGTGGCACGCGGGTGGCGTAATGCGTAATGCGTAATGCGTAATGCGTAATGCGTGATGCGTGATGCGTAATGCGTGATGCGTAATGCGTCGGGGTACGGCTCGGTCACGGATCACTATCACGCATCACGGATCACGGATCACCATCACAAAGCCCACGCAAATCATCCAGACCACCCCACTTTTTTTACCCGACCCGCTACCCGAGCAGTTGGCGCTGCCGCTGCTCGGCGTGCCGGTCGTTTTGCGCAGTAACGCCACCGCCGTCATCACCGTGGCCGCCCAAGCCCTCGCCGTCTGGCGCACCCTTCCGCTCGCCTTCGTCGCCGCCGCCCCGCCCGCCGCTTTCGCCATCATCGTCCACCCACCCAACCCCGACGCGCCAGACCAAGCACCGACGGGCGCTTGGGTTGTCCGATCCTACGGCGACACCTTCCTCGCCGCACAGGACAGCAACCTCCTCACGGCGCACCTCGCCACGCGCAGCGCCACCGCCTTCGTCACGCCCGCCCTCGTCGCCGACACGCCACACTTGCGCGACCACGTTATCGAACGCTTGGGCTTCCTCCTCGCCAGTGCCCACGACCGCACCCCCATCGCTGCGGCAGGCGTGGTACACAACGGGTGCGCAGTGCTCCTCGTCGGCGCAAATCCCACCACCAAAGCCCTGCTCAGCTACGCCTGCCTCCAAGTCGGCTTCAGTTTGTTGGCCGCAACGACGGTCTACGTCAGTCTGGCTGACGGGCTGCGCGTGTGGGGCCACCCTGGACACCTCCAGTTGCCGCCTGACGCGCCGCGCTTCTTTCCCGAACTCGCGGCCCTGGCGCCGGTTGGGCCGAAGCAACCGTTCACCCTTGACAGCGCGACCCATTGGCCCGCCCAGCAAGCCACCCACGCCAACCGCGTCCTCGTCTGTTTGCTCGAACCCGACGACGCGCAGGCCAGCCGCCTCACGCCGCTGCCTCGCGCCGAAGCGGTTGCCGCCCTTCACGCCACGCCCTCGCCCGAACTCGCGCTGCTCCGCGCACGGCTGCCCGCCGCGTTAGCCGCCCTGACCACCCAGGGCACGTACCGCCTGCACGTAGGTGCCGACCCGCACAGTGCCGCAGCGCTCCTCACGCATCTGCTTGCCCACCGCGTTGATGTTGGTTGAAAACACCCGCGCCGTCTCGCTGCGTCCCCCAGGCGGCGCTGCGGTTGCATGAGCAGGCAACCTGCTGCCGATTCGCACGCTGTTGGCCCCTCGGCATCACGTCGCAAGTAGCAGCCGCACCGTCGCGAGGGTGCCTGCGCCGGGTTCGCTGGTCAAGGTAAGCGTGCCGCCATGCTGCTCCACAATCCAACGGGCAATTGACAGACCAAGTCCGGTGCCGCCCGGATCGCGCCCCCGCGCCGGGTCAGCCCGGTAGAAGCGCTCGAAGACATGCACCAAATCGGCGGCGGAAATGCCGACCCCCGTGTCCTGCACCGTGATTTCGGCCTGGGCCGCATCGCGCCGCAGCCCAAGGGTCACGCTCCCGTCGGACGGGGTGTATTTAAGGGCATTGTCGAGCAGAATGAGCAGCAGTTGGCGCAGCCGATCCGCGTCACCAAGCGTTTGTGCAGGCTCAAAAGGTTCGACCGCGAGCGTCTGGCCGTGGGCGAGGGGCTGGGCGGCACAGAGCGTGTCAAGCAGCACTCGATCCAGATCCACAGGGCGGCGGGCCAGCGTGATGCCGGAGTCGGCGCGGGCTAGCGCCAACAAGTCGGCCACCAACCGTCCGAGCCGCACGGCCTCGCGCTCCACTTCCGCCAGCACCTCGGCACACTCAACGGCGGGCAAGGCGTGCATACGGAGCAGTTCCAGATTGCCTTGGATGGCGGTCAACGGCGCACGCAACTCGTGGGAGGCGTCGGCGACAAAACGCTGTTGCACGCGAGCCACCGTCTCTAGGCTGGCGAGCATGGTGTTCAGCGTTTCCGCCAAGCGCCCCAGTTCGTCGTGATGCGGCGGGATGGGCACCCGCCGCGAGAGGTCGCGCTCCTGGCTGATGGTCTGCGCCGTCTGCACCATGCGGTCAACCGGGCGCAGGGCGTGCCCCGCAATGACATAACTCGACCCAAGCGCCACTAAAAGCCAGACCACCGCGAGGCCCAGCAAGGTACTGCGAAAGAGGCGCATCGTGGCATCGAGCTGCACCAGGGGCGACAGCACCACAACGTAGCCCTGCGCTGCCTCGTTGGTAGGAATCGGCAACACAAAAACGCGCCAACGCCCCGTGGCATCGTCGGTAAGGCCAAAAGCACCGTCCAGCAGCGCGTGGGGCGGGCTCATCGCGGGCGCGAGGCCAGCGATGGCGTCGTAAGCTGGCCCGGCGGGTGCCGCCAGCACCGTGCGTGGCTCGATCTGCGGGGCGGCGACCTCGGGGTGCGTATCTTCGCGCATGCGCCCGGTGGCGTCGTAAAGCTGGAGATCAATCTCCAACTCGCCGAGCCCAGCGCCGAGATGCAGCGGGCGATCCGTCGTAAAGTGAAGATCGGCGGCGGCGTGCGCGGCACTCGCCAGCAGCGCCCGATCCCGCTCCTCGTAGTGGCCCCGAACATGCAGCGCATACGTGAGCAGGCTAAAGGCCACCAGAATGACGGCAAACAGGGCGCTGTACCAGAGGGCCAAGCGGATGCGGAGGGCCATCTAGCCCTCCCGCAGCACATAACCGACGCCGCGCAGCGTATGAATGAGCCGGGGCTCACCCGCTGCCTCAAGCTTCTGGCGCAGTTGGCTAATGTAGACCTCAACGACATTGCCGCTACCGACAAACTGGTAGCCCCACACCCGATCCAGCAGTTGTTCCTTCGAGAGCACTTGGCGGGCATGCGCGAGCAATTCCTGGAGCAGCGTGAACTCCAGGCTTGTCAGGACAATTTCGCGGGTGCC
>CAIRDL010000147.1 GCA_903877345.1 uncultured Oscillochloris sp.
GGCGGTGCTCACCAACGACGATCTCGCCATTCTCGGCATGTTGGGCGATGCGATGACCAAAGCGGTTGAGCGCACGCGCTTGCGCGGCGACCAACAGGCGCTCATCCGCGAGACGCTGCTGCTCAATCGGGTGATGCGCGCTATCGCCACCGCCGCTGATGTGCGCGAGGCACTCCAACGCATCTGCGCCGATTTGGCCGGGGCTTTTGAGGTGCCCCAAGCGCTCTGTGCGCTGGTCAACGAGGATCGCAGTTCACAGACGGTGGTGGCCGAGTATCGGGCGAAAGATGGGCCATCGGTGTTGGGGGCGGTCATTCCGGTGCGCGGCAATCTGCTGACGCAAGATTTGCTGGCGCGGCGTCAGCCGGTGGCGATCTCGAACCTTAGCATGAACCCGCAACCTGGCTCGGGGCATCACGGCGTCACCCGCGTCTCGCTGCTGATCGTCCCCGTGCTGATCCACGACCAAGTGATTGGCACCATCGGGCTTTCATCCATTAAAACCCACGAGTTTACAAATGAAGAAATCGCCCTAGCGCAACGGGTCGCCACAACAGTCGGCCAAGCGCTCACCAATTTGCAACTGAAAGAAGCCGCCGAAGCCGCCGCCCAGACCCGCTCGGATTTTTTGGCGAATATGAGCCACGAGATCCGCACGCCGATGAACGCGGTGATCGGCATGACCGGCCTGCTCCTCGGCACACCGTTGTCCGCCCGCCAGCGTGAATATGTCGAGACGATTCGCGGCAGCGGCGAGACGCTGCTGAGTCTGATTAACGACATTCTCGATTTCTCGAAGATCGAGTCCGGCAAACTTCAGCTTGAACAGCAGCCCTTTGATCTGGGTGAATGTGTTGAATCGGCGGTTGACCTGTTGGCGGCGGCGGCGGAAACGAAGGAGATCGATCTCGCCTTTGTGATCGAGCCAGATCTGCCCGCCACGTTGGTTGGCGATGTCACGCGGCTGCGGCAGATCCTCGTCAATTTGCTTGGCAACGCGGTGAAGTTCACGGCAGCGGGACATGTGACGCTGACGGTGCGCCGTGACGCCGATTCGCCCCAAGAACTGGCTTGGGCCGAGGAAGAAGTTGACACCGCGCCGCTCTGGCCCCTGTGCTTCACGGTTGAAGACACGGGCATCGGCATCCCGTCCGACAAGCTTGAGCGACTCTTTCAGGCATTTACCCAAGCAGACGCCAGCACCACCCGGCGTTATGGCGGCACAGGGCTCGGCCTCGCGATCTGCAAACGCCTCACCGACCTGATGGGCGGCAGCATTGGCGTCACCAGTGAACCTGGGCAGGGCAGCAAGTTCCAGGTGAGCATTAGCTTCAAGGCGGCTTACGATCCTGACGCCAGCACGCCAATGGAGCCGGATCTGGTTGGGCGGGAACTGTTGGTGCTGGAGGCGAACCCCGCCGCGTGCCAAATGATCAGCTTGCGCGCCGAAGCTTGGGGCATGTGCGTCAGCGCCGTCGCCACCGCCCGCGAAGCCGCCGCACTTCTGGCGACCGGGGCGAGCTTTGATGTGGCGCTGCTTGGGCGCATCGCCGCTGACCCCGGCGGTGCCACGGCCCTCCGCACGGTGCAGCGCGCCCTGACCCAAGCGGCGGTGCCGGTGGTGATGATGGACGCCACCGTCACGCAAGCCGAAAACAGTGAGCCACCGGGAATTGTGCAGTTGCGCCGCCCCGTCAGGCGGGACGCCCTGCGGAACGCCTTGCTCGACGCCCTCGGCTTCCAGGTTGCCCCGTCTGTTGGCGAAAATGCTGCGGGCGAACAGCATTGGGTCAAGCCACCGGCACTGCGGATCTTGCTGGCTGAAGACAACGTGATCAACCACCTGGTCGCCGTGCGAACGCTCGAACGGCTCGGCTACCGCGCCGA
>CAIRDL010000148.1 GCA_903877345.1 uncultured Oscillochloris sp.
CGTGATGCGTGATGCGTGATGCGTGATGCGTGATGCGTGATGCGTGATGCGTGATGCGTGACCGGGCAGCACTTCGACCGATCACGAATCACGAATCACAGATCACAGATCACAGCTCACACCTCACTTCGCCGGATTGGCACAATAGCTAAACCGACTCTGGGCATCACCGTGGAAAGCGTAGGTCTTGCCCTCAGCGGCGAGCAAAACGCGGAAGCCGCTCGTGATCACCTGGGGATACATCCGGTCAGGCTTGGGGCAACCCATTGAGCCGTCGGGCCACTGCACAGCCTCAGCGCTCACCAGGGTAATCTTCGCGGGGTCAACGCTGATCTGCTGGGCCAACTGGGCCACCAGCGTCTTGATCGTCTCCGGGGCCACCGTTTGACTCGCGGTGGACAACGTGGTCGGCAGGGCCGTGGTAACGGGCGTCACGGTCGCCTCAGAACTGGCAGCCGGACTAGGCATAGGGTTGGCGACCACCGCAGGTGCCGCCGTCACCACAGGTTGCGTGGGCTGTCCAAGGGTCGCGGTCGGCCCTGACTGGGCCGCAGGAGTCTGGGGGGTGGCTGCGCCGCAACCGACGAGCGTTCCGGCGAGCAAACTGAGCCACACGAGGGCGATGAGGGGCCGTTGGGGCAACATTGCGTAAGTCCTTTCTACAAATTGGCGAGTTGCTGCTAAGACGCCAACAGACGGGCGGGCGTTCCCATAGCCCTATGCTATACTACCAACCGCAAGGCATGGTTTCAGACAAATCTAAGTAAGTGGCAGAAAGTTCTTGGCACATGTCATTCTGAGCGAAGCGAAGAATCTCGGCATCAGGAGGGGAGAGATGCTTCGCTGCGCTCAGCATGACAATGTGCTACAGCGTGACTTTTGCGGCAAGCCAAAAGCCAAAGGAGCCTGAGCATGACGCCGTTCAGCCTCTCACTGGTGCTGCCCGTCACCAATGTAGTCGCAAGCCTCGCCGCCATTATCGCCGAATGTCAGACCGTCGCGGCAGCGCACACCACCGACTACGAAATCATTCTCGCCGATGATGCCAGCACCGACGGCACGGGCGAACTCGCCGACCGCCTCGCAGCAATTCACACCCCCGTCGCCGTGATCCACTACCCGCGCCGCCGGGGCTACCGTCAGGTGCTGTACGACGCTTGGGGCGTTGCGCGTGGCACCTATGTGGTAGCGCTCGCCCTCACTGGCCCAGCGACGGTCGCCGACATCGCCCGCCTGTTACCCGCCGCGCCCGACCACGCGGCGATTTTCGGCTACCGGGTGCCGTCGCCCCAACATCCCGCCGAGCGCCTGTTCGCCGCCATTGCCAAGCTGCGGGTCGCCCCTGGCATGCACGATCCGCTGTTGGGGTTGGGCCTTTTCCGCAACGACCTGCGCGACCTGTTGCCGCCCAACGGCCCCGACGCCCTGACTCACGCCGAGCTTTACGCGGCGGTGCGGCAACAGCACCACAAGATCGCCCAAATCGCCGTGCCAGGTCATGCGGAGACGGCGGCGCGGCCTAGCTTTGGGGGCACTGGTGCGGCGTTGGGGCAACGGGGCAGCGTCGTGGGGGCGGGGGTGCTCATCGCCGCCGGAAGCCTCTGGCTGCGCTACCGTTGGCGCCGCCACCCCTAGCCGAAGCCTCAACTTTTGTGCTTTGCTTGGCGTCTAAGGGTTCAGGTTCCAGGTTTCAGGTTTCAGCACGCCCTGTGCGGCAAATCTACAATCTGCAATCTACAATCTAAAATTAAGGAGGTCGTCCCTATGAGTCAGCCGGAAAACGGAAACAACCAAACGCCGCCCCAGAACGATCTTGGCAGTGAACTGCGCGAACTCGGCCAACAACTCGAAACCGCCGTCCGCATCGCCCTCACCA
>CAIRDL010000149.1 GCA_903877345.1 uncultured Oscillochloris sp.
GGCAGCGGTGTCACCCACATCCTGGAGCAGGCGGGCGAGGTTGATGAGGCTCGTCGCCGTGTCCGGATGGGCGGGGCCGAGGGTCTGCTCGAGAATGGACAGGGCGCGCTCGTACAGCGGACGGGCGGCGGCATAGTTGCCCACAGTCTGGAGCAGGTTGGCGAGGTTGTTGAGGCTCGCAGCCGTGTCCGGATGGGCGGGGCCGAGGGTCTGCTCGAGAATGGACAGGACGCGCTCGTACAGCGGACAGGCGGCGGCATAGTCGCCCACAGTCTGGAGCAGGTTGGCGAGGTTGTCGAGGCTGTTAGCCGTGGCCGGATGGGTCGGACCGAGGGTCTGCTCGCGAATGGACAGGGCGCGCTCGTAGAGCGGACGGGCGGCAGCGGTGTCGCCCACAGTCTGGAGCAGGTTGGCGAGGTTGATGATGAATGCTCCAGCAGAGACCGAAGGCGTTGCTTCCGCCAGCATCACTTGGGCGTACTTAGCCGCATGCGGCAGATACATCCGCCCTGTGAACCCCTGCCTGTGCTCACCCAGGAAGAGCAGCCGATCACCCAGAGCCTCCTGGAGCCGCTTTTGGTCGTGCGCTGGCTGTGCGGTAATGCTCCGCGCATAGGCAGCGAGCAGCGGGTGTATCTGGTAGCCATCGGTGGCATTCCCCCCCAACAACCCGATGGCACCAAGCCGTCGCAGCATCTGATCGCCCGCATCGCGCTGCCCCGGCTCCGTCGGGTCAAGCCCCGTCGCACAAAGCAGCAGATCTGCCGGAATGGGCGCTGGCGCACACTGGCTCGCCGCAAACCAGATCGCTCGTGCCATCACGTCGGTTCGGTTCTCGTCACGCAGCCGGTTGTAGCTCAGGGCGAAGGTGGCAACAACACTCGCGGCGTGCCCACCGGGAAGCCCGACCGTAAGCTCCGCATTGAGCGAACGATGGTGCGCCGCCTCGTTGCGTAGTTCTGCCAAATAGTCCGCCAAGGGCAGCCTGGGCCGCTCTTCAAGATAGTGCCCGGCAAGCGCAAGTGCCAAGGGCAGTCCGCCCAACGCGCTCACGAGTTGCTCTGCCGTCACCCGCTCGTCTGGCGCGGCGAGCAGATCTGTGAACGCGCAGGCCAGGGCTGTTGCCCTCGGGCCAAGCAGCAGTTCCAGACTCTCTGCATTGGGCAGTGGGGGAAGCAAGAGCGCCACGGCACCACTGTGGGCGGGCCAAGCGGTGCTGCGCGTGGTAATCAGCAGCCCCACCGCGCTTCCATGCGGGTGCCATCGCTCCAACAAGGCAGGTTCTTCCACGTTGTCGAAGATCAGCAGGCAAGGTTTCGCGCCCGCCCACCAGCGTTGCACATAGGCCACCTGTTCATCAAAGGTAAATCCGGTGGGCGCAAGCCCGCAAGCGCTGGCACACGCCGCGATTTGTTGCGCTACTCCGTCTGCCTGAGCCATGTTCAGCCAGAAGACTCCACCGGGGAAGCGCGCAGCAAAGCGATAGGCGAACTCCAGCGCCAGGACGCTCTTACCGATGCCACCAATCCCAGCCAGCGCTGGTGCCACGGCCACGCTCGCCGCACGAGAACCAGTGAGCAACTGTTCCAACCGGGCCAACTCCGCTGTGCGGCCCACAAAGCCCGGCGGTCGCGCCATTGGCACCACAAAGGGCGGCTGATCCGACGCATACCGCGAAGCCGTCATGGGAGCCGGTGCGGCCCATAGGCGTCCATCACGCACCCGCAACCAGAGCACCGGTACCCACCACTCGTCGCCCAACTCCTTCCGAGCAGCAGCCAGCGCCCGGTCAATTCGTCCATCGCGCTCAAGTTCACGGAGCAGCCGGGGCGTAAAGCGAGCCACCGCGTTCAGCGAAATCCTGGCCTGCATCGCAATCACCGCAGGGATGCCCAGACGTGCGAGCAGCGGGCCGACCGCGACGAGGGGAGCCTCGTCCTGATTGGCGCTTTCACAGGCGACCAGCACCGCGACCAAGGGGCGATGGGCCGCATCCAGCGCCCGGAATTCCTTGTCCAAGGTAGCGCCGTCAATGGGAGCGGCGTGCCCATCATCACCGACAAGGTAAAGGATTGTTCCCTCCGCCGTCGTCGCGCCGTGGCAGACGAGGTACAGGATCGCTGGCCCGGTACGGAGGCCATCGCGCACGTTGGCGAGGGTCGCGAACCCGCTTGAGCGGAGGTGACCGCCAGCAAGGAGAATGGCGTGGATGCTGCCCATCGCCTGGAGCGCCCGTTCGGCCTCACCAGCAACATCAACGGGAGCGAGGCGATAGTCTGCTGCATCCGACGGCCCCGCGATGGCAACAAGGGCGCGCAACGCAGAACGGGCAGGCGGCTCTGGGGCGTGCAGATCGTCAATTTCCACGAGGCGCGCCAGCGAGCCACCCTCTTGTTGCGCGAGCGATGCGTTCGTGCGCGGATCGCGCAACCGCTCCCAGAAGAGGCCGTGCAGTGCGCCGGAGGGATCATCAAGAACCACGCGCACGTCCAACCCTGCGCCGGTGTGTTCGGCATAGCTTCGGGCCTTTTCCCACGGGGCATGCAGCAGCGGGGGAAGCACCATCGCGGTAAGCGCGGTGCCATACTCGTCGAGCATGATGCTCAGGGCGCGTAATGTCAGGGTATCAATGGTGATCGGAACACGAGAGGCCAGCACGGCGGTAGTGCGAGCGGTGTGGACACGCAGCTCAGCGACAAGGGTTGCATCGGAGAGATGGCGGATGGAAAGCTCGATGGTCATGGTGTGCTGCGATCAGGGTGCGGATCTACGATGATCATAGCAGTTTGTCGGCCAAATCATAACAGTGGAAGCGGGCATACAAGTTGGTACGTTTCCGCATCAGATGCAGATTGAGCAGCCGTGCGGCAGCCACGATGCCGGGATCATGCAGGAGCCGCTCAAGCTGATCGATGCCCACGACCTCAATGCTCACCTGGTCGAGTCCCGCAGCGGCATAGCCAACAACATCAATCGTCGCGCCAGGATAGGCCGCAAGAAACAAGGTGTCCTGCGGGTAGGCTGCACGAAACGCGAGGTTGGAGAGGTTCACAAAGGCCCAGATCTGACGTGGGTTAGCCTTGAAGTGCCCGACGACACACACCTCCATCGCATTGCTATTGAAGCAGGCGATGCGCGGCCATGTACTGGCGTTCGTTGACGGCAGACAGCTTACGCTCCAGTAGGCTGGCTCCGTGCGTGCCGGGGCGGGGATACATGCAGCCACATACTGACGCAAGCACGCAATCAGGCGTTGGGCGTCGGGGCGCTGCTTCAAACGGGTGAATTTACCCGCCTGTTTCGCACGCAGATCGGCAGCGATCACCGCATGCGGGCCAGCGGGGAGGGTTGTCGGATCAGCTAACCAACGGCGCTGATCATCAGGGAGAACCAGATCATCGAATGGTGATGACTGGTACGTGATGCTCGCATGGACGATGTTGAGCAGCGGAATACCACGTGATTCAAGAATCTGGATCGTCTCAATCTCGCGCTCATCCAGTCCATACTTGGTGCGAGGCAGGTGGAGCACGCTGACCTGGCGCAAGGTAGGGTAGTTCCTCCGGTGCTTGGCGAGCCGAGCGATCAGATCAACCGATTGGCCGACATAGGCCCGACCATCA
>CAIRDL010000150.1 GCA_903877345.1 uncultured Oscillochloris sp.
GCTTGGGTGCTGGGCTACCAGGGGACGAGTGGCGATGCGTGGGCAGAGATTTATCGCGTCTTTACGCCAGAACTCGGCGGGCCAGGTACACCTAATCGAAGTTGGGTGCTGCGTTGGGGCTTTGACCAGACCGTGGTTAAGTTTCAAACCCAGATCAAAGAGCTACGCGATTACCTGATGCCAGTGTGGCGTGAACTGCCCAACAGTGTGGCCTGGCTCTTCGGGGCCAATGCGCGTAAGAACCTGATTTCCGACCTGGGGGCTTGGCTCGCGCTGTTGGGGTTACTTGGCGCGCTACGCTTTCGACGGCGACTGTTGGGGCTGTTGACGCTGACGTTTGCGCCGTACATCGGCTTTATGCTCACCTACTGGCGGGCCGACGAACACCGTTATTGGGTGATGCTCGTGCCGTGGCTGACTATGTTCGCCGCGTGGATGCTTTGGGCGGGCTACGACAAACTGGCGGCGATTGGCGACCGGCGTTGGGCACCGTTGGGGCTGATCTTGGTGCTGTTGGCAAGCACTGGCATCGTCGGTTTCTCGCGCCCCGACATTGCGAACAAGGTGCAGAACGAGCCGAGCATCTGGGCACCTGACTTGGCCGCGTATGCTTGGCTGGACGCCAATCTGCCGCCTGACGCAGTGGTGATGACGCGCATTCCTTGGCAATTCAACTGGCACACGCAACACCCGGCGCTGATGATCCCGAATACGGGCGACCGGGCGCTGCTGCTGAAACTGGCGCAGCACTACGGGGCGACCTACTTGGTGCTGGAGAACCAGCAACGGGTGAAGGGCGACGCCGGACGCCTGTTGGCTCCATTGCTCAACCATGCGAACCAAGTGGGCCAAGTGATTGACGGTTTTACGCTGGTGTACGCCAGCCCAACCGCAGATTTTCGAGCCTTTATCTACCGCTTTCCCGACGAATAGGCCCGTCTAAGGGCCAACCCGCCCTTGCACGGCGCTACGAGCACCGGCGCGATGCGTATTCTGATGTTGGCCTCGTCCTTCCCCAAATGGCCGGGCGAGACGACGGCCCCGTTTCTTGAGGAGATTGCGGCAGGCGTGGCGGCGCGTGGTCACGCCGTCACGCTGCTGCTGCCTTTCCACCCGGAGTTGCGCCGTGACGTGGAGGTGCGCGGCGTGCGATTGCGCCCGTTCCGCTATGCGCCGCACCCGGCGCTGAATCTTTGGGGCTATGCCCAGGCGTTGTTGCGCGACACGCAGATCAAGCGGCGCGTGCTGCTGGTTGCGCCGTTCGCAGTGGCGGCAACATTGGGCGCGGTGGCCCGCGAATTGGCGACGGCACGGGCGACGGGGCAACCGTATGCTCTCGTGCAGGCCCATTGGGTGCTGCCCAACGGGCCACCCGCCGCGCTGCCCGCCGCATTGCTTGGCACGCCCTTAGTGGTCAGTCTTCACGGGAGCGACATTTATTTGGCGGAGCGGCATTGGGCGTTGGCGTTGGCGGCGGCGGGCACCTTTCGCACAGCGGCAAGCGTGACGGCGTGTAGCAGCGACCTCCGGCGGCGGGCCGTACTCCTTGGGGCGCATCCGGCGCGGAGTCGGGTTATTCCTTACGGCGTAGACGTGCAGCAATTCCGCCCCGACCCGACGGCGCGCGCAGCGGTGCGTGCCGAGTTGGGCTTGGCGGAAGGTGTGCCGTTGGTCGTGGGCCTTGGGCGACTGGTCGCCAAAAAGGGTTTTGGCGTGCTGCTCGACGCTTGGCCGTTGGTGCTGCGGACGCACCCCGAAGCGATGTTGGCGATTGGCGGCTATGGCGATTTGCGCGAAGCCTTGGCGCAACAAGTGGCGCGGTTGGGCCTCACACAGCGCGTGTGTTTCCCAGGGCAGCTTGAGCGCACGCGGGCGGCGAACTATGTGGCGGCGGCTGATCTCTTTGCGCTACCGATTGTGCGCGACGGCGTAGACGGACTGCCGAATGTGCTGCTTGAAGCGATGGGCGCAGGACGGCCCATAGTGGCTTCGCGAGTGGCAGGTGTGCCTGATGTGTTGGACGACGGTATTCACGGGCTGTTGGTGCCGGAGCGCGACCCGTTAGCGCTGGCGGCAGCCATTGGGCGGCTGCTCGACGACCTGGGGCTGGCAGCGCGTTTGGGTGCTGCCGCCCGCGCTCGTGTCACCGAGGAACTGACGTGGGGCCACGCCGCTGCGCGTTTCGAGGCGGCGTTTGTGGCGGCGACGGCTGGTGCTTGAGGTTGCGAAGCAGGACGGCAGACGACTGACCGCCGACCGCTGTCAGAAGCAGTCAGCGGTCAGAATCCACGTAGCGACGCAAGCTGTTACGTCGCTACTCCCAGGTTCGTTCGTCCACAAAGCGCTTCGCGTCGGCAGCGAGACTAGGCACCACCACGACGTTGCAACGCAGTTTCAGGCTGGCCTGGAGCGCGGCGGCAACGCGGGGGTTCAGTTCGCTCGCGTCGGTTGTGGGCGTGGGGACAATGCGGCAGGTCAGTTCGTCGCGGTGATCCTCGCGGGTCACGACGAGTTGGTAGGCGGCGAGGCCCGCGAAGTTACGGAGCGCTTCGTCGGCGTGGCGCGGGTGAACGAAGAGGCCGCGCACCTTGACGCTGTCGCCGCTACGCCCGAGCCAACCCACGAGGCGCGGTGTCGGCAGACTCGCCGGGGGGCCGTCCGTCATTACTGCCGAGAGGTCGCCGACGCCCAGACGCACC
>CAIRDL010000151.1 GCA_903877345.1 uncultured Oscillochloris sp.
CTGACCCGCCCCTTCCCGATGGGCTGACCCTTGACGCGGCCACGGGTCTCCTCAGCGGCACGCCGACGGTCGCTGGCCCGTTCCGCTTCACCGTGCAGGTCACGGATGGCGACGGATTCACCGCGCAGAACGTCTACACCCTCGCGCCGTCCCTCGCTGATGGGCGCATCGGCGACCCGTATTCCGGGCGCGTCGCACCGGCACCGGGGTGTCCGTCCATCGCGCTGGGGGCGGGGTCGTTGCCCGCTGGTCTTGCCCTTGATGAAGCGACCGGCGTGCTCACCGGTGTTCCCACGAGCGCCGGTATGTTCACCCTCACCCTTGCCTGTACCACCAGCAATGGACAGCCGACGACCACCGCGTTCCCGCTCACCATCCTGAATCCCGTGCCCGTGCTGACGAGCCTCACGCCCCCCACCATCAAGGCGCAGGTGGGCGATCTCACGCTGACCCTGCACGGCAGCGACTTTGTACCCGACTCGGTCGTGCGCTGGAATGGCGCGGAGCGGCCCACCACGTACGATTCAAGCACTGACCTGACTGTACAGATCGCGGCGGCTGACCTTGCGGCAGCCGGGCGTGCGACGGTGACGGTGTTCACGCCGACGCCGGGCGGCGGCAGTTCCAACGCAATCACCTTTACCACAGCGGTGCCCAACCAGCCCCCCACCGCTGACGCTGGTGGCCCCTACACGGTGCGCGTCGGCCAAGCACTCACGCTCACCGGCATCGCCAGCGACCCCGACGGCGATGCACTCACCGCCGCCTGGGATCTCGATGGCAACGGCAGTTTTGAGACGCCGGGGCAGACCGTGACCTTCGCGACGGTCGGGTTGCACGCGGATACCGCACCGACCGTGGCCTTCCGCGTCTGTGACTCGGACAACGCCTGTGCCCAAGCCACGACCACGGTGGACATCACCAGCGACCTACGGATCGTCACCGCCGCGACGTTGCCTGCCGGAGTGGTCGGCGACCCCTACACCCTCACGTTCGAGGCAGCGGGCGGCACCTCGCCCTACACCTGGGCCGCCGCGCCCGGCACGTCCCTCCCAGATGGCCTGACCCTTGATGCGTCCACCGGCGTCCTCAGCGGCACGCCCACCACCGCCGGTGAGTTCAACTTCACCATCCAGGTCACCGATAGCAGCGGCACGACCCGCACGCACGATCTCGTCCTTGACCCGCAGCCAGCCCCCGGCGTTCCCGGCGATCGGTACAAGCAGCCCATTGGGTTCCCCAGCGACGGCGGTTCTGGTGGCGGCGGGACGCCCACCTGCACGAGCTACACCACGGTCGCGGGCGCGTTGCCTGATGGCGTTACGCTCAACGCGACGACGGGTGTCCTCAGCGGGACGCCGTTGGTGGGCGGCACTTACGTCGTCACCATCGGCTGTACCACCACGGGTGGGCAGACCGTGACCAAGCAGTTCACCCTCACCATCAATCATCCAGTCCCGGCCCTGACCACCCTCGACCCGGCCCAAGCCACTGCGGGCGATCCGGCTGTCACTCTGACCATCCACGGCAGCGGCTTTGGGCGCGACTCGGTCGTGCGCTGGAATGGGGCGGAGCGGCCCACCACCGTCGTGTCGTCTACGACCCTGACGGCGACCCTGACGGCGGCTGACCTCGCGACGGCGGGCGAGGCGCTGGTGACGGTGTTCAACCCGACGCCGGGCGGCGGCGTTTCTAACGCGCAGCCCTTCACCATCGCGGTGCGGAACGAGCCGCCGACACTGAACGTGCCTGCCCCGCAGGTGGTGCAGTATTCCGACCCGCTGACGCTCACGCTGGTCGCCAACGACCCGAACGACACGGGGGCCACGCTCGTCTTTGCCGCCACCGGCATCCCCGAGGGCGTCACCTTGACCCCGAACGGTGACGGCACCGCAACTATCGCGGGCGTCGTCCAGGCACCGGCGGACACCTACGCAACGCTGCTCACGGTACGCGACCCGGCGGGCCTGAGTGCGCGTGCGACCCTTACCATCACGGTGGCCCCGGAGGCAGCGACCGTCACCTTCACCGGCGACGGGGCGGCGACATCCGGCACCGCGCTGACCCTGCGCGCCCACGTTGCTGAGGAGGATGACGGGGCGGCGGGTGACCTCACGAAGGCGACGGTCTTTTTCGCGGTGACGCCCACGGGTGGCCCCACGGTCACCTACGGCCCCGCGCCGGTCAGCCCAGCGGGCGAGGCGGTATGGACACTGCCAAGCGGGCTGCGTGCCGGGAGCTATCAGGTCGTCGCACAGATGGATCCCCAGGGCCGCTTCTACACGGGCCAGCCTGCGGCGACCGTGACGCTCACCGTCACGGCTCCCGTGCCGACCTGTAACGGGCTGCCCGCCACCATCATCGGCACGAACCGCGCTGACCGGCTAACTGGCACTCCTGGCGACGATGTGATGGTCGGACTCGGCGGCGATGACTGGATCAACGGGATGGGCGGTAACGACACCATCTGCGGCGGCGACGGCAACGACACCTTGGTGGGCGGGGCGGGCGACGATACCCTCTTCGGAGGTGCGGGCGATGATACGCTGTACGGCGATGTGGCCGCCACGGAGGATGACGCTGGTTCGCACGATGGGGCCGACCACGGCGCAACAGGCGATGAGGAAGCGTCTGGTGGACACGGGGACGATACGGGTCATGCTCAGGCAACGAGCGAAGATGGACATGACGACGGGGACGCAGGTGGGCCACACCACGCCGACCCCAATGGAGGGAACGACCACCTCTTCGGCGAGGCGGGCAATGACCATCTGTTCGGCAATGCGGGCGATGATCGGCTGGACGGGGGCACCGGCAATGATTCCCTCGACGGCGGCGCGGGTGATGCCGATGTCCTCAGTGGCGGTGCGGGCAATGACACGCTGCGCGACCGCGATGGGGTCAACGGAGCGTCCGGCGGGGCAGGCAACGACACCCTCGATCTGACGTTCCGGGCGGGGTGGCGTGCGCCGAATGGGCAACTCCGGGTGGACGAAACCATCACCGGCGGCTACGACGACGACACGGTGACGTTGACCTTCGAGGACAAGACGGCAGCCTTCATCAACGTCAGCGGCGACGAACGCGACGTGCCGCCCTCGCCATTGGAGGGGCGGAAAGACCGGTTGACGCTGCGCGGCACGCCGGTGCGACGCGATTCGGTGAGCATCAAGTTCGAGCGGTAGGAGCCACCGCCCACGCTGAATCCACTGGGGACACGGGCCGTGCGCCGGTGTCCCCAGTGGATTCTATCGCCCTACGGTGCCAGTGAGTCGCGTGGACAGTGGCAAAGACGCTCACGTACAAAAAAGTGTCGTCGCGGCGGCTGAGGCACGCTTTGCGGCAACGTCACGTCAAAATCGCCGAACGCAACGGCATGATTGACGGCATGGGCAGGCACATGCTGCGGCGTGTGGTAGAGGGGCCAACGCTGCCCTTCGTTGCAGCGCCCATGCTACACTGCCACCACGGTATCCGTGCGGAGAGGAAGGAACATCCCGTGGAGCCACTGCCCATCACGACGGACACGCCCTTGCAGTCACCTCTGCCCGCCTGGGTCTACCCCATCCTCAACCCAACCCTGAAGTTCGTCCTGCGTTCGCCACTCCATATCCTCCTGAGCAGCAGCGCCTTGATCCTGATCTTCGTGGGCCGCAAGAGCGGCACGCGCTACCACGTCGTGGTGGTTTACCACGACGTGGGCGGCAACCTCTACACCTTCTCCAACACCAGTTGGAGCAAGAACTTCATTGGCGGGGCACCGGTGGCGTTGCGCCTGCACGGCACGTTCGTGCGTGCGACGGCCAGGGTGGTTGACGACATGGCACTCATCGGGCGCGTGATTCAGCGCATGGCACACGAGCGGGGCGAGCAACTGGTTACGAGTATGGGCTTAATCGGCTCCGGCCCTGACGGCATCACCCGCCTTCAGATGCCGCAGAGCAGCCGCCTCGTCGAGTTTACGTTGGAGCGCTGAGCGGCTGGCGGCAAAGCCTCGCGTTGGCTCGCTCACGTCGCTTGGGAGCGTAGGCGCGCCCATGATTGACCGGGCTTCTCCATCCTACGGGACGAACCGGCTCCGCACCGCTACGGAAGCGTTCATAATGCGGTATCAGGCGGTTCTGTAGGCTGAAGCGACCGGCATAGCTACGGGCTGTTTGGGCGAGTCATGGTGTCGATGGTGCCGCGTGGGCTACGCGATGACCCAGATTGAGGTGCGCCTTCATCGGGTATCATGGCGGAAAGTTCACCGGCCCCACCGCGCCGCCGTTCGGAACAAAAAACCATGAAGAAGCCTCATGCCCGACCGACTGGCTACGCCACTGACCCTACATGGCCCGCCCTCCAAGCGTTCCTGCCTGCGGATTTCCACTTCAGCGCCGAAACGCTGCCCACCGAGACGTTCTGGGACTGGCGCGGCCATCAGATCCACCTCGACCGCTTCGAGCACCCATCCTCGCCGGTGACGATCATCCTCCTGCATGGCGTTGGCACCAACGGGCGGCAACTCTCGCTAATCGTCGGTGGCCCGCTGTGGCAACGCGGCATCGCCACGGTGGCCCTCGACTTGCCCACGTACGGGCAGACGCGAGTCGCCCACCGCGCACAGGTCACCTATGACGATTGGGTGCGCCTCGTCTGCGATTTTAGCGCGGCTGAGCGGCGGCGCACCGGACGCCCAGTGGTGCTCTACGGGCTATCGGCAGGCGGGATGCTGGCCTATCACGCGGCAGCCCTTGACCGCGAGCTTGC
>CAIRDL010000152.1 GCA_903877345.1 uncultured Oscillochloris sp.
AGCCCGGCGCATGCTAGAATGGGCCAGTACCCGCGAAACCTTGGCGCAAGCCGCTGAAGTCAGGCGCATCCCTCGCCGTTCACACGTGCGGGTTGTTGCGTCGAAAGGCAGGCTATCTATGACCACCCTCGATGTGAGTACCCCCGGTGAGCTGCGGCTGACCCTGCGCGGTGCGGCGGAAAACGCGATTCTAACGACCTTGCGCCGCTGGCCGTACTGGCTCCGGGTTGAGTTGGAGCACGACCAGACCGATGCGGCGCAGTGTGTGGCCGTTACGCTGATTACGGGCCGCAACCAAGAGGCCACCCTCCGCGAAATTTTGCGCCGGAGCTTCGGGCTAATCTTTCCCCCTGAAGGCGGCGAGACGGCCCTGCGCCCTGCCCCTGAACCACGGTCGCGGCGACGTGGGTTCGCAGCCCGCCCTAGCTAAAGGCCACAGGTTGCGGGCTTAGGCTTCAGCGAAGCACAGCTTATTTGCGCAAGCCGCGTGGCCCGCGAGGGCCGCGCCTGTCTGGCGATTGCCTTAGGTCTTGCGACGAAAAAGCCGCGCCTGAGCGCCCCGTTGGGGAGACGCGGACTGTAGCGTTTTTCCAGCCCCCGAGCCTCCGCAGCTAAAGGCAAGCATCAGCGCAGTGGGCGCGTGGCAACTGAGCTACGCGCTCTTACTTTTGTTGTGGTAGCTATGGCCGAGATGTACCGAATGACCGATCAGGAAGCTGCGCTGCGGTCGCGGGTCAGCCCAAGCCAAAGGAAATAGGCGACTAAGGGCACACCGCCGATCAGCCCAAGGGTGGCGTACTCCAACGCAGCCCCAAAGGGCGACTGATCGAAATCGAGGGCGGCAAAAGGGCTAACAAACGGGCTAGTGATACCGTATAATAGCCCAAAGACGGGATGCGATGGTCGTGCAGCGAGGAGCCGGGTCGCCAGTCGGGCCAGCAACAAAGCCTCAAGGACGCCCGCACTCCACGCGACTAACAGAGCCACACGCTGCGGGCCGGAGTGAGCGATCTTCGTACGGGGTTGAGGCATACCGGTGTTCGGTCGATTCTAGACCTGCCGACCTATAGGCACTGTTGCAGGTTTCTGGTAAACTTACGGGGTACACTTTTTAGCACCACTTACCCCTTTGTAGAAACCTACTTGCTGATACCCCGGGACGAAAAGAGCTAGGCCGTGGTCAACGTTACGACCCACACGGGCGCCGAGTGCGCCCTCCCGAGAGAGGTAGGATCGGTTCACCGAATCGGGCCACGGGCTTTTGCCGTGCTGCTCGGTTTGGATCTGCTGCTTGTGGTCGGCGTCCTGATCGGATCCCTCGCGTGGCCCTTCCCGCCTGCAACCCCGCTCGCCGCGCCCCACGCCTTGGCCCCCATCCAAGAAGCCATCCGCGCTCGTTTGGGCGGTGAGGTGGACGACCCCTTGATCGAGGTCGCCCCTGGTCTAAGCGCTCACGCCAGCAACCTGCGCGGTTTTAGCCTGAACGACACGATCTACTACTACTACATTGAAGGTGCCGCCAACTACGATCCCTACAGCCGTGGTGCCGTCAACGCACAAGCCATTGAGGTGTTGCTGCGTGATCACAGTGGCCCCACCACCATCGTGATCTACCGGCTGCTCTAGGCGCGACTGCCCCAGACAATCACACCAGCGTGCGGAGTGGGTTCGGCTCACTCCGCACGCTGGTGTTTATTCGGTAGGACGCTTGCCTTCAGGCCAAGCGCCCCAGTCGCGTTCTTCGGCGGCGCGAATGGCCCGTCGCTTCGCCGCCCGCCGTGACAGGGGAATGACCGCCTGGAGCACCGCGTAGAAGGGTGCCTCCAATTCGGGATGCGCCTGGAGCGCCTCGTTCAAGGTCGCTACGGCGAAACCAGATGCATGAAGTTCACGAGCGAGCCGTTGCGCCGCCACTTGGTCGTCAGCCAACAGCGCGTCAACCAGTTGAAATTCGAGGGGTCGGTTGGCTTCCATAGTAGCTTGTCAGGCGGTGAGGAGAATTGTCCCCTCCTCGGTAATCGCCAGCGTATGCTCAAACTGTGCGGAGCGGGAGCCATCGGCGGTGCGCACCGTCCAGCCATCATGTTCCAGCTTCGTCTCGGGTTTACCCATGTTGATCATTGGCTCAATGGTGAAGACCATCCCCACCAGGATCTTGCGCCCCGTCCCCGGCTCACCGTAGTGCAGCACCGTCGGATCTTCGTGCAAATTGCGGCCCAACCCGTGGCCGGTGTACTCGCGCACCACCGAAAAACCGACGCCCTCAGCATGGCGCTGAATGGCAGCGCCGATGTCGCCGAGGGTTTTGCCAGGCTGCGCTTGGGCAATCCCCAGTTCAAGGCAGTGTTTTGCGGCGGCAAGCAGACGTTCGGTTGGCTCATCAACCGCCCCAACCGGGAATGTTTCGCAGGCGTCGCCGATCCAGCCATTGAGGCGCAACCCAATGTCTACGCCGATGATGTCGCCTTGGCGCAGCCGTTCCTTCTTACTTGGGATACCGTGGCAGATCACATCGTTCACCGAGGCGCAAATGGTGCCGGGGAAGGGTGGGATGTTCGCCCAACCACGTCGCCCCGGAGGAACGTAGCCCTTATAGACCGGATCGGCCCCGCGTGAGCGGATGAAGGCTTCGGCGATGCTGTCGAGTTCGGCGGTCGTCACGCCGGGGCGGATATGTTGGCGCAACAGGTCAAAGGTCTCACGCACAAGCCGCCCGGCCTCGCGCAACAATTCGATCTGGCGGGGACTCTTGAGTGTAATCGGCATGGCGTACCCTGGAGCAAATCAGTACAATAGTCTACAGTATACCCCATATCGCTGAGGTACCTGAACCGTGTGTTTCCTCTCCCCCGTGCGCGCCCAATGGGTGCTGGTTGGTCTCTGTCTGCTCATGGCCCTAACCGCTTGTGCCCCCGAACCACCCGCGACGATGCTGCCGACCTTGCCGGCGGTGCTTGACATTACCCCGGCACCCATGTTGGACATTGACGCCACCGCCACGACCTTCGCAGGGATGACGTTTCCGACCCCGACCTCGGCGGCGCTCTACACGGTTCAGCCCAATGATACCCTGAGTAGCATCGCCGAACGCTTTAACACGACGGTGGAGGAGCTTGTGGCCGCCAATGGGATGACCGATCCGAATAGCCTCCAGTCGGGGCAAACGCTGATCATCCCCTCACTGTTACGCACGCCTGTAGTTGCGAGCAGCAGTACGTCAGGTGTGGAGGCTTCGACGCCTGGTTCACCGACGTTGGGGACGCCTTCGCCGACGCTAGTTGCCCTTTCGCCGACGCTAACTAGCCCCTCGCCCGGCACACCAAGGCCAACGCTTTCGACACCGTGACATGACCCGCCCGTAGATGACGTATGCACGCCATCGTGGAAACGAAGCAACGCCAGATGTGTTATCTGGCGTTGCCACACACAGCCTCAGGCGGTGCGTTGCCCCTACACTTCCATCACGACTGGCAGAATCATCGGGCGGCGCTTTGTCTCACGGTAGAGAAACTCGCCGACCACATCTTTGATCTTGCGATTCACGAAGGCACTGTCCACTCCGCCCACGGGCGCGTTGCCGTTACGCGTGGTAAGGGCCAAGCGCACCGTGTCTTTGGTGGCCTCCACCAGATCCTGGCTTTGCCGCATGTAGACAAAGCCCCGCGAGACGACATCAGGGCCGGCGACCAGTTCGCCAGTGGACATATCAATGCCCACGACGACGATCAGCATCCCGTCTTTGGCAAGCATCTGGCGGTCGCGCACAACGACATTGCCGACATCGCCCACCGTCGTGCCATCCACATAGATATAGCCGACGGGTGCTTTGCCAACCGCCTTCCCAAAGCCGTGGGCAAACTCCATAATCGTGCCATCCTCAGGCAACAGCACCGTATCGTTGGTGAAAAGGCCACCCATCCCCGTGGCGAGCTTGCGGTAGAGCACGAGGTGGCGGTAGTCGCCGTGGAAGGGGACGACAAACTCAGGGCGGAGCAAAGACAAAACGAGCTTCAGTTCCTCTTGGGCCGCGTGGCCGGAGACGTGGACATTGGCATGCCCGCCGTAGATCACATCAGCCCCGAGACGGAAGAGGTTGTTGATCACCCGCCCGACGCTCACTTCGTTGCCGGGAATGGGCGTAGCGGAAACAACCACCGTGTCGCCCGGCTTAATCTTGAGGTGTTGGTAGTCACGGTTCGCCATGCGGTTCAAGGCGGCCATCGGCTCACCTTGGCTGCCGGTACAAACCACCGCGACTTGGTCGTCCGGGTACGCATTTAACTCGTGCGGCCTGATCAGCGTGCCTTCTTCAGCATGCAAAAACCCGAGTTCGAGCGCCACCCGCGAATTATTCTCCAT
>CAIRDL010000153.1 GCA_903877345.1 uncultured Oscillochloris sp.
ATACACGCTCACCTGACCATCCGGATGAGTGATCTTGAGCCATGCCTGATCGTTGCGGTCAGAGCAGAAGTTGTCCAACCTACCCGCTTCATCTGCCAGTACGGCGTAGTCTACGTCTGGATTACTGCGGTTCACGGGCTGGAAATCCATGGCGTTGTAATTTGGGCTGTTCGTGAAATTCAGATGCCAGCCTTGTGTCTTGTACCAGGATTGTTGCGTTGTCCACGGAAACAAGAAGTTCAGCGTAGCAGTGAGCACTGGCTTGAAGCGATCCGACAGATCCATAAAGTCGCTCGGTACCTCCCTGGCTAATGCCAGGAAGTGCGGGCTACCAAAGATCGTCGCGTCCCATTGACCATTAGGGTTGAGGTGCCCCAGGATTTCAACCGCATGATCCGGCTGAACCGCTTCCATACCTGCTTCGACTGTGTGGGCGGGGAGCAGAACCGCATACATCCAGCTCTCGGTGTGGCGCAACGCAGAAACAATGAACCGCTCGCTCTGAGACAGTTGAACCTCATTCGCGTTCACGGCTAGTTCAATCGGAACCTGAAGGTTGAGGGGCACATTGACAATGGTCTGAAAGTCCACCGTGATACGGCTTTGCTGAGCTTGCCCGGAAGCGGCGACGGGAGTGGAAAGAGCGGACTGCTTGATTGGTAGCACCAGTAGCAGTGTAATGATCAGCATGGTGACTGATCGGATGGTACGACTCATACGCTGTCCTCCTGCGTTACGTAAGGCTTAAACAAGGTCATACGAAGCTTCCTCTGAACCCATCCCTCAGCCTACTTGGATCCACGCCTATCTACGAAGCATAGGCAAATAGACGGTGTACCGGCTCGGGGGTAGTAAAAGCGCGAGTGGCTCTGGCTGATCGTTCGGCGGTGACTCGCCTGGAAGGAGCGGCGGCACACCGACCCGTAGGTAGTCCTTCCAATGACTTAGGGCGGTAAACTCAGGGAAGGTTACCCCTGTGACGTAGGCGACAAACATCGCCCCTGCACTCCGGGGTGGATAGTACACACTTACCCCATGCGCCCCATCCAAAGCCCAACTGTATGGTTTACCTTCATTTTCAAAGGTTCCGCTGTAATGCTTTTCGAAAAGGACAAAAGGCTGATTGCCGGTGGAGATGGCAGTGATAAGTGCCTTCGCCGCCGTTGGTATGCCATCACTGGTGATCTGTTGCTCGGTGCGCGCTGCGAAGTCAACCAGATCGACGTACAGATCTTCATCATTGATAGTGAGATAGGGTGTGCCGCCTGAGTCGAACTTCTGGCTGGTTTTACGAAGGTTGGTGAGGATGGCACTATTCGCCGGACTACCAGTTGCAAAGGCGATCAAGCGGTCGGCAAAGCTGTTAAGTCCGGTCAGTGCAGCCTCAAAACGGCTTATGTCCAGGGCGCTAATGGTGTAAGGATATGCGCCGACCGCTTGGGCATATTGCTTCACAATATCGGTGGCAAGGAGCGCGGGTGTCGTGGTTGCTCCGACGGCGGCACGGTAGCGATCATAGGCGAAGACACCCCAGCCGATATTTTCTGAGGCGACGACATACCGTGCGTAGCCACGGGTCATAGCCGCATTCTCAAAAAGTCCGAAGGAGCACCCATCAAAGTGGACGATGTCCAAGGGACGGGCGCCGTTGTTCGTGATCGTACTTAATGCCTGACGCAACTTCGCAGGGGTCAGAAGGGCCGTACGATCACTTGCGGTGGTCGTATCCCAGGCAATCCCTTGAACCCCATTGGCATGATCCGCAATGGCGAGGTAGTAGTGATCGGCAGGAAAATCGCGCTGCGCCTGTTGCACAAATTCGCTCAGGGTTGTCGGATCATCCATAGGCTTTTCGCCAAGCACTTGATACTGCGCCTGTGGGGTAAAAGTTACGCGGCGTGTATCACTACTGCCTGGCCCATCAATCAGGGCAACCACACGCACCAACGCATTTGGGTTGGTCTCAAGCCGTTGGATTGCATCAGCGAGGAACAGAGCGACAAACCCGCCATCGAGACCAGCGGTGTCGCCGTCGAGATACAGTATGAAAGTCCAACTGCCGCCAGTCGTCTCAAGCAGCGTAGCTGTAAAATCTTGCCCCGGTAGATTGCCTGCCACAACGGTGGCACTCCGCGTGGCCGGAGTGAAGCTATAGCCGCTCTTCGTCGGGGTGAGCGTGTAACTTCCCGGCAGAACCCCGGTGAGCGTGTAGATGCCACTGGCGTCGGTGAGTGCGGTGCGAGTGCCATCCGTGACCGTGACTCCAACCAACGCATTGCTACTGCTGTCAACGATGCGTCCGCTGACACTGTAGGTAAGCAGCGTGCCGGTGAAGTTCTGCCCGCTGAGGTTGTCTGCCACAGTGAGGTTGGACGTAGTTGGTGTGAAGCTGTAGCCGATCTTTGTGGGGGTGAGCGTGTAACTTCCCGGCAGAACCCCGGTGAGCGTGTAGATGCCACTGGCGTCGGTGAGTGCGGTGCGAGTGCCATCCGTGACCGTGACTCCAACCAACGCATTGCTACTGCTGTCAACGATGCGTCCGCTAACACTGTAGGTAATCAGCGTGCCGGTGAAGTTCTGCCCGCTGAGGTTGCCCGCCACGATGAGGTTGGACGTAGTTGGTGTGAAACTGTAGCCGCTCTTCGTTGGGGTGAGCGTGTAATTACCGACGGGTACCGCACTCAATGTGTAACTGCCGGTGTTATCAGTCACGGCGTTGCGCGTGCCATCGCTGACGGTGACGCCCGCGATGCCAGTGCCACTACTGTCGCGCACGGTGCCAGTGACCGTGTAGGTCGTCAGCGTAAACTTCACTGCGTCGAACCAGACCCGGCGGGTATTTGTGCTCTCGTTTGTCGCGTCAGTCAGCTTTACGTAGCACGCGGTGCCGACGGTACAGTTCACTGTCGCGATTTTATTCCACTGACCAGCGCTGCTGGCCTGATTCCAAGGCACAAACTGGTCGCCACTGGCATGGTGAACTTGATAACTGGCCGAGTTAGTCTCTGGGAAATTTCCAGGGTAGTACGGATACCAGACGTAAACATCGTAGGTGCCAGCCTGCGGCAGATTGGGTTGCCACATACCCCAGTCAATTGCGCTATTTAGACTGTTATACGTCCAGTAGGCGTGCCCACTGTAAGCCCCGCTGCTGCCGACACCGCCGAACGGCACATAGCCCCATGAGCCGACGCCGCCCGACTCGTACTTGCTGAAACAGGCGGTGTTTTGGTTGTCACAGATCACCTCGGTCAAAGCGAGAGGCGTGACCCCAGGTGCAGCAGCCCAAATGACCAACGGCGCGGTGAGGAACAGCAGCAAGAGCGGGAGCACCAATCCGTGCAGGGGGTGTGACCCTACCAACCAGCGTGAGCGAAGTGGACTGAACATTGCGGCTCCTCCTGTGGTTTGGTCGCCGAGTGCTTGGACAGCGCTCTCACCCTTCTAATGTTCCCCCTACAGCTTTTCCCACCGCAATTTTCGGCCCCAAACGGGCAGGTGGCGCAACAGGCGACGGCGTGACGGCGGGTAGACGCGCCCTCAGCGCTGCCAGACCCTGTTGCGCTGCCTCATGCCCCGGCGGAAGGTGAGCGGGCCTGTATGCCCTCTCTCTTAGTGATGCGGCCCATTACAGCTTTTCCCACAGCAAATGCGAGACATTTGGGCGTGTGCTACAATCGGGCCGCGTCACGCCAATGCCGCTTGTCTTTGCTGAGGCTACCAATGGCTCCTGACCCGACTCCGCTAGAAACCCTTTGTGCGCTGTGTGAGCAGCAACTCCAGCGCTTTCAACTGCGGGGCGAACGCGACACCACCAGTTGCGACGAGATCCTGCGGCGGGCCGCCACCCACGATGAGGCGGCGCTGACCAGCCTTGTCCAGATCAGTGAGCCGTTGGTGCGCCGGAGTTATCGCGGGCGGCACCGCAGTCTCATTGATGAATGGACGCAGGAGGTGCTGCTCCATATCGTGATCAAGCTACAGAACCGCGTAAGCCCCTACGTCGTCAATCCACCGCCGCCCCCGCCTTTTGTCGCCTATCGGGGCTATCTCAAGATCACGGGCAGAAATTTGGCCTACGATCAGTTCCGCGCTGAAGCGCGCTCCCACGAGGTGTCGCTTGACCACCTTCAGGCGAAGGCTGGTGATGTCGTCGCCAATCCCCGCTCAGAGGTTGCCGAACTCGAAACGCTTATGCGCTTCGAGCGGTTGCTGGAGTTGATCCGTAAACCGCTTGACCGGGAGATCTTTCGGGTGCGCTTTGCCCTGGGCCTCGCTCCCGATGAGACGGTGGAAACGCTTACCCGCCAGGGGTTTGTGCTGACGAAAGATGAGGTCTTTCGTTCGGTTGAGCGCAGTATCCGTGCCCTCAGCGCCTTGCCGGAGGTGCTTGCGTTGTTTGAGGATTAAGGGTTTGGGAGTGGGGGGTTGGGGGTTGGGGGTTGGGTTGAGCGCATCAGAACGCCCTGTGTTAGCTAAGACTGTAGATTTTTTTGGAAGACAAGGCTCCAGGCTACGTTACCGTCTGGGCTGGCGCACAGCTTCCTGATGCGCTCGACCTGAACCCTGATCCCCGATCCCTGAACCCTAAACCGGGAAACGACAGCTAGATCCAGTTCAGTCCAGTACAAGGAAACGTGGCACGGTATAAAAGAGTCACACATAGAAGCTTTTTTATGTGATGCAGAAGGAGACGGCGGTGGCGAAGATCAATGAGACCCTTGAAGCGGGCGCCCTCCAAGCTTATGTGGAGGGCGAGCGGCTCCCGCATGTGGTCGAGGCCATTGCCCACTCGTCACAACTCCAGCGTGACGTGGTACTGCTGACGCAGGTCAACAAGCGGTTGCACACGTTGGCCCCGCAGACGGTGATTCCCAGCGCCCACGATCTCGTTGATGTTGCCACTGGGCAGGCCACACCACCGCAGCACCTCCGGGTTGCCGCCTACCTCCGTAGAAGTGCGAGCGGGCGCGCTCGGATGGCGTATCTGTTGGAAGGGGTGAGCGCACCGCGTCAAGGCGCGCCGACGCTGTTTCTCGCCACCACGCCGGTCGGCACCCTTGCGACGAAGGGCGACCACGACGATCTGCGCGGTGGCACGCTGCTCGTTTCCGCTGAATTGGCGGCGCAGATCGTCGTGCGGATCGTGCCGGTC
>CAIRDL010000154.1 GCA_903877345.1 uncultured Oscillochloris sp.
ATCAGCAATCGCCCCAACCGTGACGCTGTCCGGGCCAAGGATGGAGGCAACGACGGGCAGTGGGCGGGCAAACTGGGGCGCGATAAAGTCATTGACCTTCGCGGCAATCGCCTTGACGAACGGCTCGCCGCCGATCCGCACAACAATCCCGCCGAGGACGATCATCTCAGGATCGATCAGGGCCACGATTTGGGCACAGCGGGTCGCCACGAGGTCAACAGTTTCAGCGACGACGCGCTGACCGACCGGGTGATCGCTGAAAATCTGCTCAAGGTTGTCGGTCGTGAAGCCATAGCGAGCGGCGCGGCGCAGGAGACCAGCGATGGAAACCAGTTCCTCAAGGGTTTCGGGACGGCCCGAGCCATCCCAACCGTGCCCAACCACCGCGTGACCGATTTCGCCCGCCGTCGAGGTCGCCCCGTGGTAGAGCCGCCCATTGAGCACCAAGCCGCCGCCGACGCCACTGCTCAGATGCAAATAAGCGAGGTGTTGGCGACCCGCGCCAACGCCGAAGGTCGCCTCGGCCAAGGCGATCAAGTTGGCGTCATTATCAATCAAGGTCACGGCATCAAAAGCCTGCTCGAAGCGCTCCTGCAACGGGTAATTTTCCCAACCGGGCATGCGCAGCGAGAGGCGCACCGTACCGAAGCGCAGATCAACTGGGCCAGCGAAGCCAACGCTCACCCGCACCAAACGGTCGGGCGAAACCTCCGCCTCCTTGAGCAAACTGCGAGCGAGGGTGATCGCATGTTCGATGAGCTCGTCGGGGGTGCCGCTACTCATGTCGGTGTGGCCGATGCGTACCGTATGATGCTGAAGGGCAGCGAGGGCAGCACGCAGACCATAGCTGCCGAGGTCAATCCCTAGCACATAGCCCTGGTTGCCGAGGATTCCCCAGCGGTTCTGGGCCAGGCGGTCTTTGATCAGCGTCTGCAGATCGGCCATCGTTGGCCTCCTTTCAGGCTCAACAGTCGGGGCGAGCTTTTACGTAGGCTTTCGCGCCGGGTGATTATAGCACAGGGCGAAGTAGGTGACTGTCTCGCGGTTGGCCCTGGGCGTCCAGATACCGTTTCGTGCGCGAGGCGCGGCTCTTGCGATGCACCTAGGTGCTGCTGCAGTGAGGACAATGGATGCGCTCCCGTCGTCCACACGTCCTGTTGCGACAAATCTGCAATCTAAAATCCTGTCTTACCGCTTCAGTTCTTGCACCGTCGCCGCGTCAAGCCGTCTCACCAGCGCCACCAGCAATTGCACCGCTTGATCAAAGTCGCGGCGGTGCATAATCGCGGTGTGGGTGTGGATGTAACGCACCGCAATGCCAAAAACGATGGTGGGCACGCCACCCCCAATCATATGGATGCGCCCGCCGTCAGTGCCGCCGCCCGGCATCGAGTCAAACTGCAGCGGGAGTCCTTCCGCTTCAGCCACCTCAACCACCAGATTGCGTAGCCCCGTGTGGGCGATCAGCGAACCGTCGTAGAGCAGCATGACCGGCCCGCCACCAAGTTTGCCCGCCGCCTCGTCCGCATTCACGCCAGGCATATCGCCAGCAATCCCGGTGTCAAGAGCGATGCCAATGTCGGGCTGAATGAGATTGGCGGTCGTTAGCGCACCCCGCAGGCCAACCTCCTCTTGCACGGTGCCAACCCCGTAGACAACATTGGGGTGCGGTTGGTCGCCCAGGCGGCGCAGCGTCTCAATGACCAGCGCACAGCCGAAGCGGTTGTCCCACGCTTTCGCCA
>CAIRDL010000155.1 GCA_903877345.1 uncultured Oscillochloris sp.
AAGCCTTCCGTGTGTTGGCGTTGCCGTGCCGTCTGCAACGCCACAGAGGCGTCATGGGATCGAATCGTCAGGGAGCGTGATCGCGTCGAAGCGCCCCATTTGGAACGCACCGGACACGCACGGCAATCGACGGTGGCAAAGCGAATGCTGACCACGGCGTGTACGTCTGAACAGGGGCATGCTGCCAACCGTCGCACCATCAACCGGGTCATCGCAAGGTACATCATGGCCTCGCTGCTGGCGGGCAGCACCTCGTATTCCCGACACAAGCGGCGGCATTGGGTCAGCCATGCGAACGTTCGCTCGACCACCCAACGTCGGGGCAGCACCACAAAACCCTTCATGTCGTCAGAGCGGAGTACCGGTTGGAGGATAACCCTGCAATGCGTCCACACCCAGTCCACCAGTTTGCCTCGATACGTGCCATCAACCCAGATTCGACGCAGCTTTTTCCCTGCGCCACCGAGCCGAGAAAATAAGAGGCGTGCCCCAGCCGGATCAGACACCGAGGCGGCGGTTACCACCACGATTATGAGCAAGCCCATCGTATCAACTAGGATATGCCGTTTCCGCCCGGTGACTTTTTTGCCCGCATCATGGCCCCGAATAGCAGGGATTTGGGTGCTTTTGACGCTTTGACTGTCCAAACAGCCGGCGGTCGGATGCGTATGGCGACCCGCCTTCCGCCGTACCGCCGCACGCAGGGTGTCATGAATGCGCTGCCATGTGCCATCATCACGCCAGATGCGAAAATAATGGTAGACCGTCTTCCACCTCGGATAGTCTTTGGGCAGCATCCGCCATTGGATGCCACTCACGACGATAGAGAAGATGGCATTGATCACCTGGCGCGGAGCCACGGTGCGTGGGCGACCGCCGGTCTTCGCGGGAGGGATGAGATCTTTGATACAATTCCACTGGCGGTTGGGTAGGTTTGGTACTTCATACCCCAAGTGTACCCGAAACTTTCTTGTGACCGCCATCACAACCCCTTTTCAGACGGCTTCGCTCAGGGTGCCGCGTGCCTTTTGCGGTAGTGCCTAAAATCCCTACCCACGCAGCCACGCAATCGTTGAAGTGGCGAGCCGGTCGAGCGCTCGCACCGCAAGGATGAGATGTTCCTCGTGCGTGTCTTCGATTTTGTTGTGCGAAATGCCGGCTAGACTTTGCACAAAAAGCATGACGGAGGGAATGCCAGCGCGGGCGACCTCGGCGGCATCATGGAGCGGGCCGCTCGGCAGACGATGGGCGCTGCCGCTTACCGCCTTGATCGCCGCCTCGCCCAACGCGATCAACTCCGGGTGGAAGTGGATCGGCTCAATCTGCGCGAGGCGTTCCCATACGACGACACAACCCTCTTCGGTGGCGTAGCGGGTGGCGGCGGCTTGGGCAGCACGGAGCATCGCCGCCAACGGGTCGGCTTCCATGTGGCGCTGATCAAGCGCGATGATGCACTCGCCCACCACCGCCGTCACAATGCCCGGTTTCGTGACACAACTGCCCACCGTGCAGACACCACCATAGTCCTTGGCAAGCTCCCGAATCTCTAGCCCCAGTTTGGCGGCGGCGGCAAAAGCGTCGCGGCGGCGATCCATTGGGGTGGCCCCGGCATGTGCGGCTTGGCCGGTAAAAGTGATGGTGTGCCGCTCGACGCCGAAGGTGCCGAGCACCACGCCCAACGGCAAGCCCAGGTCTTCAAGCACCGGCCCTTGCTCAATGTGCAGTTCGAGGTAAGCGGCGGCATTGGTCAGTTGCCGCCCGGCGTCCTTCGCCCGCCACAGATCAACCCCGTACGCCGCCAGCGCCGCAGGCAACGGCGTGCCCGCCTGATCACGCAGCTCTGCCAATTCCGCCGGT
>CAIRDL010000156.1 GCA_903877345.1 uncultured Oscillochloris sp.
AGAAGCTGTCTGAAAAGGGATGGCTCCGTCCGAGGACAGCGTGCCGGAAATCCGTAGCGGGTTGTGCGACCTGGGAGCGAGGGCGTCTTGCCCTCGTGGACGTGCGGAGGGCGAGACGCCCTCCCTCCCAGATTCTTTCGCTGAAGGTCTTTTCAGACAGTCTCTTAGTACTACAGTTGTAGTTATCCCGATGGGTGGGGCTGCTCCAAGCCTTCCCAGATTTTGGCCCAGACCCCGCTCTTCTGCCATTGTCGTAACTGCCAATGGATGGTCTGATAGAGAGGGAAATGCGATGGCAGCGCATTCCATCCACATCCGGTCTGCATCTGATGCACAATTGCCGCGAGGATCACCTGCCGATCACGGGTGCGGGGTCGGCCACTGCGCTTCCCGCTGGGTAAAAAAGGCTGTACGCGGCACCAGAGTTCCGCGACAAGGTCAGCTGGTGCATGCGCAGCCGGCTCAGCGGACACTGGCTGCTCGCGTGCTGATGGGGCAGCAGGCGCGGGCGTGCGCTCGGCGCGGCGGCGATAGTGATGGCGGCAGGCGGCAGCTTGATGCCGTCGGCGCCACCTCGACCAACCCAGCACCGCCTCGGCGCTGCGCGCAACCAGCACGATCAACTGCCAGAACAGGTGCCGGATTCCGGCACAGCTCACGCGAAACACAGCCCCTGTCGGGCTTTGAACGTGCTCAGACTGCTCGGACCGACCGGAATCAGCCGCCCCTTTTTTGGTGCCACTGGCACCCCACGTTCCGCTCGCACGACGCTCAAGAAGGCTTGTGCCCACATCGCCAACCCTCGTGGCGCGAGGCCCAAACGGTCAAGCTGGTTTGCAACATGCCTAAACGACAAAGCTGGGTTGAACCATGTTTTGGGCATGGTTCAACCCAGCTTTAGTCTTTGAGCGCACGCACCACATCCGGTTGCGGTAAATCTGCAATCTAAAATCTGCAATGAAGGAAGACCTGCGATGCATGACGACACAAGCCGACCACTGAAGTTGGTCGTCATTGGTGGGGGTGGTGGGGTCAGCCAAGTGCTGTTGGGGGCACAAGCGACCTTCGCAGAGCGTACTGGCGTGATTGCGGTGACGGACACGGGCCGCAGCACTGGTACGGCTCGCGCTTTGGCGGCAATGCCCGCCCCCGGCGACCTCCGTAATACGCTGGTGGCACTGGCACGTGACCCCGACGCACCGTTGGCTCGTCTGCTCCAACATCGCTTCAGTGCGACGACGCTGCCCGCCCTCGATGGGATGGCTTTTGGCAATTTGCTGATTGCGGCGCTGACCCAGATGACGGGCGATTTTGGCACAGCGATTGCGACGGTGAGCGAATTGTTGGATTGTACCGCCCACATTCTGCCCGTCTCGACGGTGAACGCCCAACTTGGGGCCGAACGCGAAGATGGGAGCGTCGCCAGCGATGAGTTGGCCGTCCGCGCCCTCCATATGGCCCCGCTGCGCCGCCTCACGCTTAGCCCGCCTGACGCTCCAGCCCATCCTGCGGTGCTCGCGGCGCTTGCGACCGCCGATGTGGTGACGCTTGGCCCCGGCAGTTTCTTCACTTCCGTCATGGCGGCGCTGCTCTTCAGTGGTCTCGTGACGGCCCTGCGCCAAACGCCAGCCACCGTGGTCTTTATCGTCAACACAACCACGCAACCCGGCCAGACTGACAGCTTTACTAGCTTTGAACATGTGCGACGGTTGGTGGAATTCCTTGGCCCTGATACGCTTGACGTGGCGCTGCTTAGCCGGAGTGATCGCCTGCTCCCCGACGTTGTCGCCCAATACGCCGCCGATGGTCTGCACCTGTTGCATCCCGGCGATGACGAACTCGCGGCGATAGCGGCGCTCGGCGTGACGCCCCTGGTGCGCGACCTGACGGAGGTGACGGCGAGCAAACGCACCCTTTGGAACAAGCAGGACACCATTCGGCACGACCCGGTTCGTTTGGGGTTGGCGCTGCGCGAGCTTGCCTTGGGTCGGGAGTAGGTGACAAGCTCATGCAAAGCCGCAAAGCCGCAAAGAGCGTGTGGCTTGATCACGCACCCCCAAAGCATCTTTGCCCGTCCTGTTGCGGAAAATCTGCAAGCTGCAAGCTGCAAGCTGCAAGCTGTAGCGGGTGTGTTATCATTGCGCCGTGCGCAACGTCTTGTTGGGCGAAGTGGCAGCGGAGCTTGTTGCAACGTAGTGAGGAAATGCATGCAATTCCCGGATTACATTAACCATGGGCGCTTGAAGGACTGGATCAGTGAGATGGTGGCCCTCTGTCAGCCGGCGCAGGTTCACTTCTGTGACGGCTCGCAAGAGGAATACGACACGCTCTGCAATCAGATGGTCGAGTCCGGTACGTTTCTGCGGCTCAATCCCGAAAAACGCCCCAATAGCTTTCTGGCCCGCTCCGATCCCAGCGATGTTGCCCGGGTCGAGGATCGCACCTACATCTGCTCGCTTGTCAAAGGCGACGCTGGCCCGACCAACAACTGGATGGCCCCAAAGGAGATGAAGGCGACTCTGCACCCGCTCTTTACCGGTTGTATGCGGGGCCGCACGCTCTATGTTATTCCCTTCAGCATGGGGCCGCTCGGTTCGCCCATCGCCCATATCGGCGTTCAGTTGACCGATTCGCCCTATGTGGTCGTGAATATGCAGATCATGACCCGCATGGGCAAGGCGGTCTACGGGGTGCTCGGTACGGATGGCGAGTACATCCCCTGTATGCACTCCGTCGGTGCGCCGCTTGAGCCCGGTCAGGCGGACATTTCGTGGCCTTGTAATCCGACCACCAAGTACATCGTTCACTTCCCGGAAGAGCGGGCGATCTGGTCATATGGTTCGGGGTACGGCGGCAACGCGCTGTTGGGCAAGAAGTGTTTCGCGCTGCGGATCGCTTCGGTGATGGCCCGCCAGGAGGGTTGGCTCGCCGAGCATATGCTCATTTTGGGTGTGAAAGAGCCTAACGGGCGCAAGACCTACGTGGCAGCCGCGTTCCCCTCGGCCTGCGGCAAGACCAACTTCGCCATGCTTGTCCCGCCCAAGGCGTTCCAGGAAGATGGTTGGGAAGTGACGACGGTCGGCGATGACATCGCCTGGATCAAGCCCGATCCCGACGGGAAGCTCTACGCGATCAACCCCGAGGCCGGGTA
>CAIRDL010000157.1 GCA_903877345.1 uncultured Oscillochloris sp.
AGCTTGCAAGGCCCAGCCGCCACCGCCAACGACGGCGATTTCTGCTATGGGCTGGTGCGGGCGCTGGGGCGCGACTTGCGCGGGCAGGGCGTACAAACCCCGGCGGCGGAGCGCGACCGCTTTCACGTCAGCCCCTACGCGGCCTTGGAAGATTGGCTCGACGCGACCTTGCCGCGCTTGGGGTCACGCTCGGTGCTGCTCTGCTTCGACGAGTTTGAGAAATTGGGTGAAGCCATCGCCCAAAAGCGCGTCAGCATGGCCGTCTTCGACCAACTGCGCGAACTGATCCAGCATAGCAAGCTGTCGTTCCTCTTCTGCGGCGTGCAGACGCTTGCTGAACTGGGGCCGAACTGGAGCAGGTATTTCATTAGCGTGCAGCCGATGGAGATGACCTATTTGGAGCCGGACGAGGCTCGCGACCTGCTCATCAACCCCGACCCGGCTTTTGACTTGCGCTACGCCGAGGGTGTGGTCGCGCAGGTGGTGGCGGTCACGCGCTGCCAGCCGTACTTGCTCCAACTGATTGGCGAACAGATGGTGCGCCAGGCGAACCGCAACCAGACGCGCCTGCTTACGGCACCGTTGTTGGCGGCAGCGCTGGAGGCGGCGCTCACGGCGGGCGAAGCCTATTTCACGAACTTGTGGACGGAGTACACTGGCACCACGCCTGCTGAGGTGCGCGCTGGACAGGCGCTTTTGCACGCGGTGGCTCACGGGCAGCCGTTACCGCCTGTTGAGACTGCGGCGGCGCGGGCGGCGTTGCGGCGGTTGGAGCGCTATCACGTCATCGCGGCGGTGGACGGCGGCTATTGCTGCGAGGTACCCTTTGTGGCGCGGTGGGTGCGCGAGCGGGCGGTGGTGGCGGAGGGGTAGGCGGGGCTGCCTTCGACAAGCTCAGGCAGCGGGCGCTTGCCGGGGCTGCCTTGGACAAGCTCAGGCAGCGGGCGCTTGCCGGGGCTGCCTGCGACAAGCTCAGGCAGCATCCGTTGGCTGAGCCTGTCGAAGCCAACGCTTTTGCAAGAAACCTTACTTTACGGACTACTCAGCCCTATCCAGCCCGCACCAGAACATTGTCGGCATTGCACATGTACGCTATAATCAAGCCGGTGCGTCCCGTTGCGGCAAATCTGCAATCTAAAATCTGCAATCTGAAATCGCGTCTTATGGGTCAGATCATTGCCGTCACCAATTTGAAGGGCGGGATCGGCAAAACGACCACCGTGGTCAACTTGAGTGCGGGCCTCGCCCTCAAGGGTGCCCGCGTGCTGCTCGTTGATGTAGATGCCCAGGGCAACCTGGCGATGGCCCTCGGCGTCAAGCCACGGCGCACGCTCTACGAGGTGCTGGTGGACGGGGCACGTATTACCGATTGCCTCACCCCGGCACGCCCGAACCTCGACCTCCTCGCTGCCGATGAGTCGCTCCTCGCTGCCCAGCCCACCATCGCCCGTCGCCCCGATTGGCCCCGCGTCCTCGACCAAGCCCTCCGCCCGGCGCGCAACAGCTACGATTTTATTTTCATTGACTGCGGCGGTTCGCTCACTGTGCTGAACCTCAACGCACTCTACGCCGCCAACGATGTGGTCATACCCACCACCATCGAGCCGTTCTCAATCAAGGGTCTCGAGATGCAGGTGTTGCAGATCGCCCGGGTGAAGGGCGGTTCTGGTGTCCTGCGGGCGATTGTCCCCACGATGTACGACTCACGCACGCGCCAGTCGGTCGAGCTGATCGAGCAACTACGCACCCGCTATGGGTCGCTCGTCACCGCGCCAATCCGCGTCAACGTCCGCCTCTCTGAGTCGTCCGCCCAAGGTCAGTCCATCTACGAGTACGATCCCCGCTCCCGTGGCGCAATTGACTATGCTCTGCTCGTCGAACACCTAAGCAATCTCTGGGGCTTCAGGCCGTCAGAATCTGCTGTACCCGCCCCGGTTTTTCCCCCGCGCGAAGCCTCTACACCCGTGCAGCCCGCCGCCCTCGCCGTAGCACCGCCCCCACAGACCGACCCAATCATCGCTGGTGCTGGCAGCTTCCTCTCGGCAACCTGCCCAAACTGCGGTCACGCCCTCCAACGCGCCACCGTAGCCGGGTATCGGGTCGCTTATTGCAACCACTGTCGCTACCGTCGCCAAGAATTGCTCTCAGGGGTCCGTCGTTGAAGCGCCTCGCGCCTGCCTTCGTCCTGTTGCCCCTGCTGCTCACCGGCCTGCTGCTTGCGGCGCTCACCCACACCACACCTCTGACCTACCGATGGCTCTACGCCGACATGCTCAGCGCCCTGACGCTGATTCTGTTGGCTGCCCACGGGCTTGTGGCATGGGCGAACGACGAGGCCGACCTTTGGCCCACGGTGCTTGCCGCCTGGCTTTTTAGCGCCGCTGCCGTGCTAGGTCATGTGGGACTGCTCAGTGTTTTGCTCTTCTTGGGCAGCAGCCTCCTAGCCTTTCGCACCGGGACACGCTTGCCCCTTGTCGCCGCGCTAAGTACAGGGGGCGGATTACTCGGCCTTGTTGTCGCAAGCGGCGAATGGTTGCTTGGCGCACCCGGAGCCGGGGCTGGTCTCAATAGCCTCAGCTTTGTCCTACTTCTAACGGGCACCCTGACGGCCAGCGCTGCCCACGGCGCGGTTCGCGGGCACATGCCGACCGGCACGCCCCTCGTAGCCGTGCTGTGCCTCACCACGCTCTTGCGCCTCTTCAGTCTGGGGCCGTGGAACCTTGGCTGGCTGTTCGCCGCCCTCGTCGTGGGCGGCGCTACGGTGCTGATGGCGGCGTGGCAGGCTGCCGCTGCCCCACCAGAGCAAGTCGGCGCGTGGCTTGGCCTCTACCTGATGGGCTTGGCTATCGCAGGCGCGGGCCTCGGTTCGGCTGCCGGCGTGACCTTGGCGGGGTACGCGCTGCTCACGTGGCCGGTCGTGCGCTTGGGCTTGGCCCGCCCCGGCGGCCCCGCGTGGACACGCTGGCTCTTCACGGGTGCCGTGCCGCTCAGCGCGCCATTTGTCGCCGCGTGGCTGGCCGTCGCCGCCGCCGTCGCAGGCGACCTAAGCCTCGTGGCCGTCGCCTTTTGGGGGGCCGCGCTCCTCGTGGCCGTGGCGACAAGACGCCTTGCGGGAGCCTCGGCAGCGAACCTCGCCCCACATGGCGGACAAAGCACAGCGGCTATCTTGAGCCTCGTCCTTGGACTGGGTTCACCGCTGGTGGTGTTGGGGCTACTCGAACCCTTAGCGGCTCAACTCCAAGGTGGCCTAACCCCGTTCGGCGAACTCGCGCTCTGGCCCTGGGCGGGGCTCATCGCCCTGAACGCCGCCCGCCAACCCGTCGCCACCCTGCCCTCACTGGCGCTCGCCGCCCTGATGGTGCTCCTCACCGCCTTCGCCTGGGTACTCCTGCGCCTCAACAGGCTGCGGAACACACGCAATGGGTGAACTCCTCGGGGCGCTGGGCCTAGCTTGGCCGCGCTTGCTGCTCTATCCCGGCGGGATCTTCGCCCTCGGGGCTAGTTGGCTGCTCGCACGCTGGCTCCGTTGGTGTACGGGACAACCGCCACTGTCGTTGCCGCCACTAACACTGAGCGACCGCATCAACGTGCTGCCGCCGCTCATCGTGCTCACTCTTTTGCCCCTAGCCCCAGCGGCCAACTTTCCCTACGGGATTGATCTCGTCGTGGCGGTAAGTTTGTTGGAATGGCCGCAGCTGTGCGCGACCAACCAGCCCCCGCCAGAGCGCGGCGCACTAGTGCGGAGGTACGGCCTACTGATCTTGGCTGGTCTGGGGATGCTCGAAGGTGCAGGCAGCATGACGCTAAGCGACCTCGTCATGTGGCCGACGGCGTGGCCTGCGCGGGTATTGCTGCTCGGCGGTGCCGGACTGTGGCTCGCGGCGCTGCCTCGGTTGCTGGCCGACCCCGCTACGCAACGCCCAGCAGGCCAATGCCGCGCCCTTGGCCTGCTGCTGCTCGGCACGCTGCCCCTAAGTGGCGCGCTAACGGCTTGGGCAAACGCAGCGCTGCCAACAACCCTGACCGGCTGGCTCATCCCGCCCATTGCCTACTTGGGCGCGGCCCTCGTCCTCGGCGGGGTACTGCGTTTGCGGCAAGCCAAAGCCTGAACTTACGCCGCGTCCACCGTCTTGTAATTCCCGCGACCCTTGGGGGTAGTGAAGGAGTCCGCCAGATTGTTGATGATCGTACTGGCGAGTTGGAGTTCGGTACGGAGGATGCCGCGTAGACCTTGGAGGTCGCGGTCGGGCCATTGCTCAAAAATGTCAGAGATCGTGCTGCTGACAAGTTGAATATAGTCAAGCTGAAGACGCTGACCGCCTGGCAGATAGACCCGCCGCACCTCGACGGCGACCGGCTCCATCTCAGCGGCCTCCGCAGGGTAACAGCGTTGGAAGGCACCTTGCACCGCACGTTGGAACATCCGCACCAGTTCAGTGTCGTTCCGTTCGCCCTGACTAGTGAGCGTCGCCGTGTACGTCCACGTCAAATCCAAAGGTTCAAGCGGCAACTCACGACCCTCAGCGATTAACTGGTGAGCAGGCGACCAGCTAAAGCTCAGTTCGAGGTAAGGCGGCATATTCTCGCTTGTAAGCGGCTCATCGTGTTCGGGGAAAAGTTCAATCTTGCAGGTACGGTCGTGGGTGGCGGGAATCACGCTCTCGACGAAGGCGTGCTCATGCAGGCCCACCGCCAGCCAAGCGTCCTCTAGCCCCGTCACCAGATCATCGTAAGTCAACATCCATGCGCTCCCGCTATCGGCGATTATCGCCCGTATTGTACCGCCGATACGGAAGGGGGGCAATATGAGGCTGCATCAGCCCTGGCGCTCATGAGACCCAAAGGCGTAAAGCCTGAGAAGGGTGCTATACTGGAGTCGTCGCATGAACTGGCTCCCCCTTCCGTACCTCCGCCGCTGCTGCCTCCCGCCTGCCTCTCCGCATTTCGGCCAGCGTCACGATAAAGAGGCTGCTATGGCCGAATCCACAGCGCTATTCCAGCTTGTCGTCGTTGGTGCCTCCGCCGGTGGGATCGAAGCCCTCTCAACCTTCGTGAGTACCCTGCCCGCCGATTTTGCCGCGCCCGTGATCATCGCGCAACACCTCGACCCCTCACGCCCCAGCCACCTCGAACAAATCCTCGCCCGCCGCGCTCATCTGCCCGTCATCACGGTACAGGATCATACCCCCCTTCAGCCTGGGACGATTTACGTCGTGCCGTCCAACAGCCATGTTGCGCTCACCAACCACGATCTCACCCTTACGTCTGATGGCGAAGGGCGGCCCAAACCCTCGGTGGATCTGCTGCTCAGAAGTGCCGCCGCAATCTTTGACGAGCAACTGATCGCGGTCATTCTCACTGGCACTGGCTCAGATGGCACGGCAGGGGCGTATGCCGTTAAGCAGGCGGGCGGCACCGTCATTATCCAAGACCCCATGACCGCCGCGTACCCCGGTATGCCCGAGTCGCTGGCTGCGGAGACGGTTGATGTCGTCGCGCAACTCGACCAGATTGGCCCGCTCCTCTGCCGCTTGCTCGCTGGAGAAGCTTTGCCCGCCCGGCCCGACAGCGAACACGACCTGTTGCTGCTGCTCGAACAACTCCATGCCCAGAGCGGGGTGGATTTCCAGCTTTACAAGCGGGCCACCATCCTGCGACGCCTCCAGCGCCGCATCGCGGCGACTGGCTCCCGCGACCTCACTGGCTACTTGGCCCATTTCACCGCCCATCCTGAAGAGCAGCAGCGCCTCATTAGTAGTTTTCTGATCAAAGTGACCCAGTTTATGCGCGACCCCGAGATCTTCGCCTACTTGCGCGAGCAGTTGCTGCCTGCCCTGCACGCTGCCCTGCCCGCCCAAGAACCTCGTCTGCGGATCTGGTCGGCAGGCTGTGCCACCGGCGAAGAAGCTTACTCACTCGCCATCATGATCTGTGAGGAACTGGGCGCAGATTTGGAGCATGTCGCGGTCAAAATCTTCGCCACGGATCTCGACGCCGATGCCATTAGCTTTGCCCGTCGTGGCGTCTACCCGGCAGGCGCGCTGACCGATGTGCCGCCCGCCTTGATCGAGCGCTACTTCGTCACCAATGGGACGAGCCACATCGTTTCACGGCGCATCCGCAGTCTGGTCGTCTTTGGCGAACACGACCTCAGCCAGCGGGCACCTTTTCCCCAGATTGACCTCGTGCTGTGCCGCAATGTGCTGATCTACTTTACCCGTGAACTCCAACAGCGGGCGCTGCAACTCTTCGCTTTCGCCCTGCGCGACGGCGGCACCTTGGTGTTGGGGCGCACCGAGTCGGTAAGTCCTTTGGCGGAGAGCTTCGTGCCGGTGCAGGCGCTGCAACACATCTATCGGCGTCAAGGGCCACGGATGCCGGTGCTGCCGTTGCGCTTTAGCAGCGACACACCCCTGACCCTGGCCCGCACCGAGCAACGCCAACGGCATAATACCTCGCGGGATCTGCTCTACGCGCAGCAAGAACTGAATCAGATTCGTAGCACCACCGAGAACCTGTTGGTTCACCTGCCGGTCGGCGTGGTGGTGGTAGACAGCCATTACGACATTCAGGAAATTAATGTGACCGCCCGCCGCCTGTTGGCGATCCGCAGCTCGGCCCTGGGTGAAGATGTCGTCCATCTCGCGCAACACGTCGCCCATCGGGCCTTACGCAGCGCGATTGACCGGGCCATCCGGGTTAGTGAAATTACGCAACTTGAGGCGATCACCGTCATTGACCCGATCACCGAGGAGCCGAGTGTCATCACGGTTGGCTGTTACCCGCACCCACCGGGCCACCTTGGGGCACCCGCACTGCAGGCGCTCCTGCTCGTGACCGATGTCACCAAACTGGTCGGCGACCGGCAGGCGCTCACTGAGGCAGCCACGCAGCAACAGACGCTCACCGCCCAGTTGGCGCAAAGTAATGCGGAACTTCAGGCGACCAACGTCACCCTCGCCCGCCGCACCGACGAACTCCAACAGGCTGTTGCCACCCTGGAGCAGGCCCGTTGTAACGCGGAAGAACGGACTGCCCGCCACTTGCAGCAGCTTGAGCAACTAGCGGCACTGAACCGTGAACTGGTGGAAGCCAATGAAGAACTGAACCAGACCACCATTGACTTGCGGGCGTTGAGCGAAAGCTATGCGCTGCGGAGTGAAGAGGCTCAAGCGGCTGTTGAAGAGGTCGAGACGCTCAACGAGGAAATGCAGGCCAGCAATGAAGAGTTAGAGACCTTGAATGAGGAACTCCAGGCGTCGGTCGAGGAACTCAACACATCCAACGCCGACCTCAGTGCGCGGAGTGATGAACTCGCAGCGCTGACCGAAACGCTCGCGGCGGCGCAGCAGCACAGCGCCCGCGAGGCGGCACAGTTGGCGGCGATTCTTGCTAGCATTGCTGACGCGGTGCTGGTGGTTGACCCCACGGGGGCCACGCTGTTGAGCAACGCGACCTATACGCAGTGGTTTAGCCCCACGACCCGTTTTGCGAGCGAAGCGGGGCATCCACTGCCCGCCGAGGAGTACCCGCAGGCCCGCGCTGCCCACGGTGAACATTTCAAAATGACCTTTACCCAGACAAAGGAGAGTGGCGAGCGGCGCTGGTACGAGGCGCTCGGTCAATCGGTGCGGAGTAGTGGCGCGCAGACCTGGGGCGTGGTGGTCATCCGGGACATCACCGAGCGCAGTTTGCGGCGCATGCAAGAGCAGTTTATTGGGCTGGTCAGCCACGAGTTACGCACCCCGCTGACGACGATTACCGCCGCCTTCAATGCGATAGATCGGCTGATGCCGAAGGATGCGGACGCCCGCCGCTATCTGCGGATGGCTCAGCCGCAAGCGCAGCGCTTGGCCCGCCTGATTGATGATTTGTGGGAGGTGACGCGCCTTCAGCGGGGGACATTCACCCTGAATCTCGAGGCGGTGGCGTTGGCCCAACTGGTGGCGCTAACGGTCGAAATCGCGCAGAGCCTGACCGCCACCCAGACGATTACGCTTAGCGCAGAGGATGGGCCGTTGCTCGTTCAAGGTGACGCCGACCGACTCCAACAGGTAGTGTTCAACCTGCTGAAGAATGCGATCACCCACGCGCCGTACAGCGCGAGCATTCGGGTACACCTGCGCCAAGTGAACGGGGCGCGGGCCGAATTGATGGTTGAGGATGATGGCCCTGGCATCGCCCCGGAGCAACTCAGCAACCTCTTCACGCGCTACACCAGTGCGCCGGGTAGCCAGCGGCGGAAAGTGCAGGGGCTGGGCTTGGGCCTGTTTATCGTCCATCAGATCGTGACGGCGCACGGCGGCACCATCACCGTCCACTCACGCCTCGACGAAGGGACGACCTTCACGGTGGCGCTGCCGCTGTTGGGGGCGTGAGGGAAATTTCTGGTCGCCATTGGCAGGGCGTAGAGACGCAAGATCTTGCGTCTCTACGCCCTGCCGCTTCTGAACCCTTGCCCTGAGAAGGTGCGTGCAATGCGCGTCGCGTACTTCGATTGCTTCCACGGTGCGGCGGGCGATATGCTCCTCGCCGCCTTGCTCGATGCCGGACTTGCCCTTGCCGACCTCGAAACGGTGCTGGCGGGCCTTGATCTGACGGGCTACACCTTGCGGCACGAGCGTGTCACCAGTCACGGGGTTACGGGTTCACGCTGCCACTGCACGGTCGCCGCCGAACAACCGCCGCGCCACTGGGCGCAGATCCGCGCTTTGCTCGCCGCTGCGCCGCTCCCGGGGCCATCGCGAGCTTGGGCCTTGGGGACTTTCGAGCGTCTGGCTCGTGTTGAGGCGCTGATTCACGGGGTACCGGTCGAGCAGGTTCACTTTCACGAAGTTGGGGCGGTTGATAGCATCGTGGATACCGTCGGCGTCTGCGTCGGCTTGGCCCTTTTAGGCATTGAGCAGGTTTACGCCTCGGCGCTGCCCTTGGGGCGCGGATGGGTTGCGACCCAACACGGCCCCTTGCCCGTGCCCGCGCCCGCCACCTTGGCCCTTTTGGCAGAAGTTCGCGCACCGACGCTGCCCGCCCCGCCCGCCAGCGACGGCGAACTGGTCACACCTACGGCTGCCGCGCTGCTCGCCACCCTTGCCACCTTCCGCCAGCCCCCAATGACCCTTGCCCAAGTTGGCTATGGCTTTGGGCAAAAAACCTTCCCGCGCCTGAATGGGCTGCGCGTCTGGCTTGGCGCTACGACCACCGAAAGCGACCAACGAACCGCCGCCTCCAGCGATGCTCACCACCACACAGATGCGCCCACAGAATCGCACGAGGCGCTTGTCGAGGTGCGCTGCAACCTCGACGACGCCACGGGCGAGTTGGTCGCCTATGTGATCGAGCAACTGCTTGTGGCGGGCGCGCTTGACGCCTGGGCGGTGCCATTGGTGATGAAAAAGGGGCGACCTGCAGTGCAACTAGCCTGTTTGGTGCGCCCTGAGCAAACCAGCGCTTTCGCCGCGCACCTCTTGCGCGAAACGCCAACCCTGGGCGTGCGTTGGTCGCCGGTTGAACGGCTTGGGGCGGCCCGCGACTGGGTTGCCGCTATGACGCCATGGGGTGCGGTACGGGTGAAGCGCAAACTACTCGGCGGTGTCGTCGCCAACATGGCCCCGGAGTACGAAGATTGTGCCGCCCTCGCCCGCGCCCACGGGCTGCCTTTGGCCCACGTTTACGCCGCCGCGCTTAGGGGTGCGGAGCAGGAGTAGGCAGGCCACGGCAAAATCCGAACCTGTGTTGGCTGTACTCGTCTGGTAAGGCGGGGTTGGCTAGCGCACGCCTCGCTGAAGCGGATCGCGCCCAGTGAATCACAGATCGCGCCCAGCGAATCACAGATCGCGCCCAGTGAATCACAGATCGCGCCCAGTGAATCACAGATCGCGCCCAGTGAATCACAGATCGCGCCCAGTGAATCACAGAT
>CAIRDL010000158.1 GCA_903877345.1 uncultured Oscillochloris sp.
CCTGCGGGAGAGGGGGAGCCGAACGCATACTGCTGCGGAATCTCCCCTCTCCCCAAGGGGAGAGGGGCAGGGGATGAGGGCCGAAAAGCGACTTTGCATCAGCCCTACCCCAACCATGCACCAATGTAGCCCTCGCAGACTCGTATGCTATACTGGCGGGCGCTGGCGGCGCCCTGGTGCTGCCATAGCCCCTAAAGCGTTTGTATATGCGGAGGAACTATGTCCACACTGATCGAGGAAATCTTCGCCCGTGAGGTTCTAGATTCACGCGGCAACCCGACGGTGGAGGTGGACGTTCGCCTAGAGAGCGGCGACATCGGGCGGGCGATTGTGCCGAGTGGTGCCTCAACGGGTGCCCATGAGGCGCTGGAACTGCGTGATGGTGATAAGACGCGCTTCGGCGGCAAGGGTGTGCTGAAGGCGGTTCGTGCCGTCAACGAGGATATTTCCGAGGCTATCGTCGGCCTTGATGCCGCTGAGCAGGTGCGGATTGATTATGAGTTGATCGCCCTTGATGGTACGCCTAATAAGAGTAAATTCGGCGCAAACGCCATCCTGGGCGTCTCGCTCGCTACTGCCAAGGCTGCCGCCAATGCCTTCGGGCTGCCCCTCTACCGCTACCTCGGCGGGGTGTACGCCCATGTGTTGCCGGTGCCGATGCTGAACATTATGAATGGTGGGCAGCACGCCGCCAATAGCACCGATTTCCAGGAGTTCATGGTGATGCCCGTGGGAGCCGAGAGTTTCCGCGAGGCGATGCGCTGGGGCAGCGAGATCTACCAGAGCCTCAAGAAGGTGTTGCACGACCGTGGCCTCAGCACGACCGTCGGCGATGAGGGCGGTTTCGCCCCGAGCCTCCCCTCAAACGAGGCCCCCCTCCAGGTGATTATGGAGGCGATTGAGAAGGCGGGGTATCGTCCCGGTGAGCAGGTGATGTTGGCGATGGATCCGGCGTGTACCGAGATTTACAAGGACGGTCAGTACCACCTGAAGCGTGATGGTAAGGTGCTTAGCACTGCCGAGATGGTGGATTATTGGGCTGACATTGCCGCTCGTTACCCACTGATCTCGCTTGAGGACGGTATCGCTGAGGATGATTGGGAGGGTTGGAAGCTGTTGCGGGCGAAAATCGGCCACAAGGTGCAACTGGTCGGTGACGATTTCCTAGTCACGAATGTGGCGCGCTTGCGGCGGGCGATTGATGAGGACGCTTGCAACTCGATCTTGATTAAGCTGAACCAGATCGGCAGTCTGTCGGAGACGCTGGCTGCCATTCAGTTGGCGCAGCGCAATGGGATGACCGCCGTGGTCTCGCACCGTTCGGGTGAGAGCGAGGATGTGACCATCGCTGACTTGGTGGTAGCGACGAACGCGGGTCAGATTAAGACCGGGGCACCTGCGCGCAGCGATCGCATTGCGAAGTACAACCAGTTGCTCCGCATTGAGGAAGAGTTGGGCGGCGCGGCGCGCTACGCAGGCAAGAGCGCGTTCCAAGTCAAGTTCTAAGGCTAGGCGATACCAAGCTTTCGTCGCAGCAGGCCACAGAAATAGTCTTTTCTGTGGCCTGTTTTGGTGCAAGTCAGCTTGACAGTTCGGGCAAATGCACTGCGTCCTGTTGCGGCAAATCTGTAGTCTAAAAGCTGAAACATGCCTGAGTAGTCTGGCAACGAAGTCTTTGGGTATGCATGCTGGCTTCGACACGCTCAGCCAACGCTTTTGCAAAAAAAACTTCATTGACGGACTACTAGAGCTCACCCCGTCGCGTTGAAGGAGCAGGCACGTGCATCGGTGTTTGATCTGCAGGAACGGTTGCAGGCTTTGGGGTTTGATGCTGGCCCCTCCGATGGCCTCTACGGCGACCAGACCCGCGCCGCCGTGCAGGGGTTCCAACGGTCGCGGGGCTTGCCCGCGATTGGCGAAGTTGATTGCGCCACTTGGCAGGCCATGCTCGCTCAGCCATGAGCTTGCGCCCAAAACTGACAGATGGGCAACTCCTGGTATAATCGCCCGCTAGTGATTGCGTAGTCGGAGACGGATGGCCCGCCTACCGCCTACGGGAGAGCGCTATGCCCCCCGTCGCCCCACAGCCCGTGCAACTGACGTGCCCTTCATGCAGCACGACGTTCCGCGCCGGCATCTACACGCTGGTTGATGTCACCCAGCAACCCGAACTCAAGTCGGCCCTTCTGGGCGGCCAACTGAATGTGGCCGTTTGCCCCAAATGCCACACCGCCAGCATGCTCGGGGCTCCGATGGTTTACCACGACGCCGGCAAACAGCTCTGTCTCATCTATTTCCCTCAAGAACTGGGCAATCGCCCGGAGGAGCAGGAGCGTTTCATCGGTGAGGCGACCAGTTTCATTATGCGCTCACTGCCCGCCGAGGCGCCCCGCGCTTACCTGTTGGCCCCCCGCCGCTTTCTGACCCTTCCTTCGCTTGTTGATGTGATCTTCGAGGCGGATGGCATCAGCCGCGAAACCCTCGACCGCCAGCGTCAGCACGTCGAACTGATTAGTGAATTGGCGAGCCGCCTGCTTGATGAAGGCCAGTTCAGAACGCTGGTTAAGCAGCGCCACGCCGAATTAACCTCTGAGTTTCTTGCTACGCTCGGGGCTTTCATTGATGCCACCCCCGAGGCCCAGGCCGACTCCCGCGAACTGCTGCTGCAGGTGCAAGACCGTCTGCTTGCCGTGCTTGGCGACCCTGACGCCCCCAGCGAGGAAGAGGTCACGGCGGCGGTTGAGCAGTTGCTCGCCGTTACGGACGAGGATCTTGCCGAGACGGTGGCCGAGCTGCGCGACATGATTGACTATGCGTTCTTCACCGCTTGGACGAGTCACATCGAGGCTGCCGAAGCCGCTGGCGATGTCACAGCAGCGACTCAGCTTAGCGAGCGGCGAGCGCAGATTTTGACCATTATTGAAGACCTTGACCGCCAAGCGCAAGCCATTTTTGATGCGGGCAACACGCTGCTTAGCGAAATCTTGGCGACCAATGACTTTGTGGCCGCGTTGAACGAGCGGGCCGAGCGGGTTGATGAGGCGTTTATGATGGTGCTTTCGGCGAATGCTGCCGCCGCCCAACGGGCCGGACGGAGCGATCTGCTCACGCATTTCGAGCAGATTGGCGAGGCCGCGATTGCCATCATCCAGGCCCGGCTTTCCCCCGAAGAGCGCTTCATCAACGAGTTGCTGATGGCCGAAACACCCCAAGCGGCCACGAAACTGCTCCGCACGAATGTGGCGAAAATCAACCCGGCTCTGGTGATGCAACTCAATACGTTGGCCGATCAAGAGGAGAAGCGCGCCAACAAACCCACCGCCGAGCGCCTGCGCCAATTGGCGCGGGAGAGCGGGGCGATGCTGTTCTAGTTGATAAAGCGCCTCTTCCTCCGGCTGTTCGCGGCAGTTGCGCGGCCTTTGACGCGCCGCCCCTCGCCCTTGGGGGTGCGGCGCGTCCTTGTGCTCAAGCCCGACCACTTGGGTGATCTGCTGCTCACCACGCCAGCGCTACACACCTTGCGCCAACATCTGCCGACGTGTCGGATCGTCGCGCTCGTCGGCCCTTGGTCGCGCCAGCTGTGGCAGGGCCATCCCGCCCTTGACGCCGTGGTGCCGCTGCCCTTTCCGGGGTTTGTGCGCCTCCCGGCGGGGCAGCGGGGCTGGCATCCCTATCTTTTACTGTTCAAATATGGCCTGCTGCTACGGCGCGAATGCTACGACGCGGCGCTTTTGCTGCGTGATGACCACTGGTGGGGCGCGGTTCTTGTCGCCATCGCGGGCATTCCGCAACGGCTCGGCCACGCACACCCGCTCTGCGCCCCCCTGCTGAGTGAGGCGCTGCCCTACGACCCGCGCCACCACGTTACGCGCCAGGCGCTTACGGTTGTGGCTGCCTTGACCACGAACAACCACGCGCCCTCTGCGCTGCCCCTTGGCTTTCCACCAACCTTGTTTCAGCCGGTTGAAGCTGACCAAACGTGGGCGGCGACGTGGCGGGCGGCGAACCTGCGCCCGAACGAGCGCTTGGTCGTGATCCATCCCGGCACCGGCGGTTCCACCAAACACTGGACGGCTACCGGTTGGGCCAGCGTGGGCGACGCACTCGCTGCGGAACCCGCGACGCGCCTCCTGCTGACTGGTGGCCCCGGCGAGACAGCCCTCGTCGCCGAGATCGCCGCGCTGCTGACGCGCCCCGCCTTGACGCTCGTCGGGCAGACGAGTGTGGGCCAACTGGCGGCCCTGCTTGGTTGCGCCGCCTTGGTGCTGGGCGTAGATAGCGGGCCACTGCACCTTGCGGTAAGCCAAGGAGCACCGACGCTCCATCTCTTCGGGCCGAGTGATCAGCTGCGCTTTGGGCCTTGGGGTGCGCCCCACCGCCACGTTGTCTTGCGGGCCAACCTGTTCTGTAGCCCGTGTGGCGAGTTCGCGGCGTGTCCACGGGGCACCACCGGCCCTGAGTGTATGGTCGCCATCAGTGTCGCCACGGTGCTTGCCACGGCGCGAAGGCTGCTTGGCTGAGACAAGGGTTCAGACCGAGGCTCGCCCGAGTACCGTGGGGATGTCGCGGGCCACGTTGATACCGCTGGCCGCGAGATTCGCACTAGCAAGACTCAGGGCTTGATCTGAGCGCACACCC
>CAIRDL010000159.1 GCA_903877345.1 uncultured Oscillochloris sp.
AATGAACACCCGATGCGAGCTGTCCACACCTCCGTGGTACAGCCATGATCGGCTGTCGTCGTGCATGCATCGCAACGGGCCTGGTGTGGGTAGGTCGCATCGGGTCGCCGAAGGCGTCCGGCCTGGCTCGCGCAGATTGGCCCTTGACAAACAATACCGTATCTTCGCTTCGCTCAGCATGACAAGACGCCGCACCGCGTTCCTTTTGCGGTAGTGCCAAAAGACGCAAAATATTGCGTCTCCCTTTTACCCCAGAGGCGTTACTTCTACCACTACATAGGCCAAGGCACGGTATAATCAGTGCAACCAGGGTGCCCCATTGCGCTCCCTCCACGCACGCTGGCAGCGTTGCACGGTTTCAGTTGTTGGGAAAGCTCTATGGCAGACCTTTCACCGGATCAGGCGGACGAGACCCCCAAGCCGGCAATCCTCATTGTTGATGATGATCTGGCGATTACGCGCACGCTTGCCCGCAGCCTGCGCGACCGCTTCACGGTCTTCACCGCCAGTTCTGCCGAGGCCGCCCTCACCATTATTGCCCGCGAGCCGATTGCCGTCATTCTCACCGATCAGCGCATGCCCGGACTCTCCGGTGTCCAGTTGCTCGAACACGCCCGCGAACTGCGCCCCCACGCCCTCGGTATCCTCATCTCCGGCTACACCGATGCCTCGGCCCTCGTTGACGCCCTGAACCTCGGCAATGTCCGTGGCTTCCTTCCCAAACCGTGGGACATCCACCAACTCCGTCGGCAGCTTGATGAGACGATGCGTAGCTACCAGGCGAGCTTTCTTGACCCCGCCGTGCTCCGCAACGCTGCCAATGCGGCAACGCATGCCCACGCTCAGGTGGCCGAACTTCAGCGCACCCTCGACGCGATCACCGAGGGCGACACGGAGGCGCTTTTTGCGCATTGGGAACGCACCCGGCGTGATGTTCGTGATGGCCCTGGGCCGACGGAGGCCCAGCCCTCGTTCTACGAAGGCCCGGTCACGAGTGATACATCCATCGCCCAACGCTTCCCCGAAGTTTCGGCAGAACTGATCGCGGCCTACGCCACCATCCTTGACGATGCCATCACGCTCCGCGTCCATGGTGGCGAGTCACGCCTCTCCGACCGGCTCCGCGCCCTCAGTGAACGCCTCGGGGCGTTGTGGGCCACGCCACGCGATGTCGTCGAGATTCATCTTGCTGGCCTGCATCGGCGCGTCACCGATACGTCCGTGGCCCGCGTTGCCGCCTATACTGAAGAGGCTCGCCTGCTTCTCCCCGAACTGATGGGCAACCTCGTCGTCTTTTATCGCGGCTGGCTCGCCATTACGTTCATCCCCTCGGTGCCTGCTACGCCGCGTAACCCCGGTACCAACTCATGACGGCGCTGGACATCGGGGTTCCTATCGCCCATGCGCGGCTGCCTTTTATCGTCCTCGACGCGACAACACGCATCCTCGCCCTCAACGCTGCCGCCGCCACGCTCTTTGCCCGCCCCGCCGCTGATCTGATCGCCCAAGCCTTCACTGACATCGTTGACCCCTTCAGCCGCGAGAAGGCCGCCCTTATGGTCGCCGAAGCGCTTGTCGAAGGCGTAACCTACGATTGGGAACTCAACCACCCGCGCCCTGATGCCCCGCCCACCCTTGTCACTTATACTGCTTGGTCGTGGTACCACGACCCCGCGCTGGCCCCTGCGGTGGCTGCCATCGGTCGTCCCCTCGACGCCGCAACGTCGCTCGCGGCTCAACTCGCGGCCACCAACCAACAACTCGAGGGCGCGCTCCTCCAGCTCGAACGCACCCACGCGGCCCTCAAGGCCACCCAGGTGCAACTCGTCCGCTCCGAGAAGATGCGCGCCCTCGGCCAACTCGTCGCCGGGGTTGCCCACGAGGTCAACACCCCGCTCGCCTTTGTCGCCAATAATCTCGACTTCCTGGGCGAGACGCTCCAGTCTTTGCGCGAACTCCACACGGCGTATCACGACCTCACCGCTGTCACGCCCGACCTCGCCGCCCGCCTGCGTGCTGCCGATACTGCGGCGAGCGTAGAGCAGATTTGGGCTGACCTCGACGAAGTGGTGCCCGAGAGCCGCGACGGGGTGGCCCGGATTGCCGCCATCGTGCAGGCGCTCCGCACTTTTGCCCACCCGGATGCCCCCGGCACCCAAGCCGCCGACCTCAATGCGGGGCTCACCAGTACGGTGCGGATCGCCCGCGCCAGCGCACCCCAAGGCGTGACCATCTGCGAAGACTATGGCCACCTGCCGCGTGTACACTGCAATCCGGGCCAGATCAATCAAGTGGTGCTGAACCTACTCATCAACGCGATCCAAGCCCTGCACAGCGCGGGCGAGATCGTGGTCAGCAGTCACCACGAGGGGCCATTCGTGGTGCTTGTCGTGCGGGACACCGGCCCAGGGATGGACGCAGACACGCTCGCCCGCCTCGGCGAGCCGTTCTTCACCACGCGACCCGTCGGCTCCGGCACGGGCTTGGGCATCGCGATCAGTCGCGGCATCGCCGAGCGCCATGGTGGGCGGCTCGAGTTCAGCAGCGTGGCGGGTCAGGGCACCACCGCCCGCCTGTTGCTGCCGATTAGCTGACCGCTGACCGCTGACCGCTGACCGCTGACCGCTGACCGCCGTCACTCCTCAGCGGTCAGCCGTCTGCCGTCTGCCGTCAGGGCCTCAGGCGACCGCTACCAGCCCCATCACGCGCTGTTGGCCCGCAATCAGCCGGTCAATATACGCTGCCGCCGCCTCGCCCTGCGGTGCCGCAAGCAACGCTCGCAGCGCCGCCGCCATGTGGTGCAGCCGGGCGAGGAGTTGGACGGGGGCCACACCATCGTGCGGCTGCCGGTCGTGCGCCCAAGTGATCTGGGGATCGAGGAGCGCGGGGGTGCCAGCGACGAGGGCCGCTTCGAGCATCCGCAGCACATAGCCGTAGCCTGCGGCGATCATGTCCGTCTCCGTGTCGCCTGCCGCCACACAGCGCGCCACCGCCGCCGCCAAAATCTCGGCCCGGGCAGTCCGCACCGCCACTGCCGCCAACGCCTCGGGGCCAGGTGTCGGCAGCACCGTAGCCGCGCTGACAATCTGGTTTGCCAGGGTCACCGCCGCCTCGGCATTGGTCGCACTGCCCCGTAAATTCAGGGCCTGCGCGAGATCGGGTTGGGTAATAAAGGGCATGCCCCCGGCGATCACCGGGATACCGCCCAGCCCCGCTTTGTCAAAAGCCCGCACCAACTCGGCCACTCGCGGCAGATTAAAGATCATCTCTGCCGACAGCCCCACCAAGTCGGCGGCACCTTCGCGGGCCATCCCCACCAGATCGCGGATCGGCACATTCGCCCCCAAATAATGCACCGTCCAGCCATCAGCCTCGAAGAAATCGGCCACCATCCGCGCCCCAACGCGGTGCCACTCATCAGGCACACACCCAAGCACCAAGGTGCGCCGCCGTGGGTGCGCCGGTTTAAACAGCGGGTGCAATTCGCCCATCTGCCGCTCAACAATCGCCGTCGCCAGATGCTCTTGGGCCACACTCACTTTATTCCGCTGCCACAATTGCCCCACCGCATAGGCCGTCGGTTGAAAGATGTCCAGGTAAATCCGCTGGGGCGGCAACGCCCAGTCAAGGGCCGCCGTCACCACCCGGTCAGCCTCACGCCCGCTACCCACCACCAGAGCTTGGAGGTAAGCTGCTTGAAGATGATTGATGGCATTGGCGCTTTGATCTTCGTTGCTCATAACCCCTCATCCCTTTCAGCTATTCAGCTTGCCTAACGTTGCGAGGAACTCGGCGTTAGTCTTCGCCTTCGCCATACGAGTCAGCATTAACTCAGTGCCATCATTATCGCCCACCATGCTTACCATGCGGCGCAGGGCGTAGGTCTGCCGCAGCGTCGTCGCATCAAGCAGCAACTCCTCGCGGCGTGTGGACGAACGATTGATGTCAACCGCCGGGAAAATGCGCTTCTCTGCCAACTTCCGATCCAAATTAAGCTCCATATTCCCCGTACCCTTGAACTCCTCAAAGATCACATCGTCCATCTTGCTGCCGGTATCCACCAAGCATGTGGCGATAATCGTCAGCGACCCGCCCTCCTCAATGGCGCGGGCCGAGCCAAAGAAGCGTTTGGGCGGATAGAGCGCCGCCGGATCGAGGCCACCGGAGAGCGTGCGCCCGCTGGAGGGCATGGCGACATTGTAGGCACGGGCGAGGCGCGTGATCGAGTCCATCAGAATCACCACATGGCGGCCATGCTC